>NZ_JAYGHE010000018.1:97984-110674 GCF_034931145.1 Nostoc sp. UHCC 0252
GCATTCGCAATGACATTGTGTAATTAATTATGTTTACCTACTTAGCACGTAAACTTAATACAAGGGCATTCGCATGATTCCAGTGCCCCGCGTGCAGTCTCAGCATCATGGTACAATGCTGCACATATCCCTAAAACTGTGTTAGTTAACGGCAATAGATACAAAAAAAGCCCCCTTTTTTAAGGGGGCTTTTTTTGTATCTAAGCGACAAAGAACAATTAATTACGAATTAGTTATCGCCTTTTGCTGAATATGTAGCAGTTCTACCGTCCAATGACATACTTTCTGTTTCTAGTTCTTGATTTCGATTTGGTTTGATAAAGCGTTCTGTTGTTGTCTTAATTACAATATACAAAATCGGTACAACAAACAAACTCAAGAAAGTTGCAATTAGCATTCCACCAAAAACTGTTGTTCCCAAAGATTGCCGACTTCCTGCACCCGCGCCTGTGGCAATAGCTAACGGAAAAATCCCCAATAGTGTAGAAAAAGCAGTCATCAAAATTGGTCGCAATCGCTCTTGCGAAGCCTCAATTACTGCTTTAGTAATCGAAAGCCCTTGTTCGCGCAATTGATTAGCAAATTCCACAATCAAAATTGCGTTTTTACTAGCTAAACCAATCAACATTACTAAACCGATTTGGCAGTAAACATCATTGGCAAAACCCCGCATTGATTGTGCTATCAGCGCTCCAAAGATAGCTAAGGGAACTGATAACAGAATGATAAAGGGGTCAATGTAGTTCTCGTATTGAGCGGCTAGTACTAAAAATACAAAGACTATTCCTAGTCCAAAGATTAGCGGTGCTAAACCACCAGAATCTATTTCTTCTAATGCAGTTCCTGACCATTCGTAACCGTAGCCGGCAGGTAAAACTTCTTTAGCAACTTTTTCCATTGCTTTAATTGCGTCTCCCGAACTAGAGCCAGGAGCGGCTGAACCATTAATTTCAATTGAGCGGAACAGATTATAGTGATTGATTGTTTGCGCTCCCACAGTCTGAGTAACTGTAACTAAGTTACTCAAAGGAATCATTTGATCCTTTTGGGAACGAACGTACAGTTTACCAATATCTTTTGGATTGGAACGAAACTGTTGATCTGCCTGGATATACACCCGGTAATTGCGCTGCTGGAGATTGAAATCATTTACATATTGCGATCCCAAAGCAGTTTGCAAAGTACTGAAGACATCATCTATAGAAACTTGCAAAGATTTGGCTTTATTCCGGTCTACTTCCACAAGCAATTGTGGTGTATCTGCGGCAAAGGTGCTAAATACAGCTTGTAATCCAGGTGTTTGATTAGCTTGACCTAGTAACTTACCCATCGACTGGACTAAATTTTCTAAGCCACTGTTACCTCTGCGGTCTTGCAGTTGAAACACGAAGCCGCCGAAGTTACCTAAGCCTTGAATTGGTGGCGGGTTCACAGGAAAAACCCTGGCTTCTGGGATTGCTAATAACTTCCCTTGTAATTTGCCAATAATCGCCTGTACTGATTGATCGGGTCTTGAGCGTTCTGCCCAAGGTTTCAAAGTTGTAAATATGATGCCGCTATTGGCGGTGCTACCACTAAAACCAAATCCTCCCACGGCAAAAGTCCCTAGCACTTCTGGAAGTGGTAAGATTTCTTTTTCTACCTGTGCCATGACATCGCTGGTATATTGCAGCGATACGCCTTGGGGCCCTTGGATGATGGTGATGAAGTAGCCTTCGTCTTCATCGGGTAGAAAGGCTGTCGGTACTGCGGTGTACAGCCAAGCAGTCATTCCCAAAGAAACGATAAACAGTCCAATGACGATGCTTTTGAATCGTACCATCCAGGTAAGCGATCGCTCGTAACTTGACCTTACCCATTCCAGGAACCGATTAATCAGGTCAAAAAACCAGCCAATCCACCTTGGTACTTGTTGTTCTTGACGTAGCAGCACCCCACACAAAGAAGGTGTTAGAGTCAAAGCTAGAAATGTCGAAATCGCAATAGAAAAGGCGATCGTCAGCGCAAATTGCCGATAAAGTGCGCCTGTAGTTCCTGGAAAAAACGCTACTGGCACAAATACCGCCATCAATACTAGTGAAGTGGCAATAACCGCGCCAAACAGTTCCCTCATTGATTCACTTGCGGCTCGACGAGGACTTACACCTTTATCCTGAATAAAACGGCTAATTTGCTCCACCACAACGATTGCATCGTCTACAACCATCCCCGATGCTAAAGTTAGACCGAATAAAGTCAAACTATTGATCGAAAAGTTAAAAATTTTGACAAAGGCAAACGTCCCAATTAGTGCTAGAGGAATAGTCAGTGCTGGAATTAAAGTGGTTCGCCAATCCTGCAAAAACACAAAAATTACAATCACAACTAGCACTACGGCTGTAATCAGAGTTTTGATAACTTCTGACATCGACTCTTCCACAAAGGATGTTGTGTCAAAAGCTACCTGATATTTCATGCCTGGCGGAAAACTCGGAGCCAATAGAGCCATTTCAGCTTTGACTCCCTTCGCTACATCCAAGGCATTACTGCCAGGAACCTGATAAATTCCTAAACCTACAGCATCATTGCCCCGGAACCGCAAAAATGTGTTGTAATTTTCTGCCCCCAGTTCGGCTTTACCGACATCTTTGAGCTTGACTAATGTGCCATTCTCTTCAGTTTTGAGGACAATTTCTTCAAATTCTGATGGTTCTGCTAATCGGCTAGCAGCCCGCACATCAAGTTGATATCTTTGTCCTTCAGGAGCCGGTTCTTGCCCAATTCTCCCTGCACCAACTTGTAAATTTTGTTCAGATAAAGCATTGGCTACATCCTTGGTCGTTAGTCCCCGACTAGCAAGGCGGCTCGGATCTAACCACAGGCGCATTGCATAGCGGCGTTCGCCAAAAATTTGGACGTTACTTACGCCTTTAACTCTTTTTAAAGCATCTGCTATGTAAAGGTCGGCATAGTTGCTTAAGAATATATTGTCGTACTCTTTATTCTCGGCGAATAAACCAATTGCTAAGAGAATGTTGCTAGATTCTTTAGATACTCGCACTCCCGTGCGTTGCACAGAATCTGGTAGTTGTGGTTGAGCAACAGAAACCCGATTTTGCACATCCACAGCCGCAATATCTTTATCACGCGATGAATCAAAGGTGGCTGTAATGGTACTAGTACCGTCGTTACTGCTGCTAGAAGTCATATATCTTAGCCCCTCAACCCCGTTGATTTGCCTTTCTAAGATATTTGTCACACCGCTTTCTACGACTTCTGCACTAGCTCCGCTATAGTTGGAAGTTACACTGATTTGCGTGGGACTGATTTCTGGGAATCTTGCGATCGGTAGTGAAGGAATACTAATTAACCCTATTAAAAGGATAACGATCGCACTGACCGACGCAAAGATTGGTCGCTTAATAAAGAAGTCAACAAACATAGTTTAAAAATTGGAAATTGGGAATTTTAAAAATTAGGAATTGGGAATTGGGAATGGGGAATTGGGAATTGGGAATTGGGAATTGGTATTTTTCCCCTTGCTCCCTTCCCCCTTCCCCCTGCCTCTTGTCCCCTGCTCCCTGCGCCCCCTACCCTCTTCAGCTAAGGCTTCTGAATACTACCCACTTCTTGCGGTGCAGGGGTGATGGGAGCGCCATTAGTTAGGTTGAGAATGCCGGAAACAACAATTTTGTCTCCAGCTTTTAGTCCTTCGATAACTTGATAATTATTCCCCTCAATAGCTCCCAATTTCACAGGTTTTTGTTGAGCAACTAAAGATGGTGCTCCAGCTTTGTTTTCTGCTGGTGCTTCAGCTTTCTTTTCGGCTGGCTTTTGAGCCACAAATACAAAAGTTTCTCCGCCCAGGCGAGATACTGCTGTAACTGGAATTAAAATTCCCGGACGTTGGTTCCAGATCACTTTGGTTTGCACTGACTGGCGATTTACCAGTTGACTTCTAGAATTACCAAAGTTGGCTTTCACCAAAATTGTCTGCGAATCTGAACTAGCATTTGGAGAAATGAAACTTATCTTACCCCTTGCTGTAGGTTGCCCTTGGGCGTTCAGCATTTGCACTGGTAATCCCAAGCGCAGCTTTTTGGCTTCTTCTAGGGGGATGGAAATATTTAGTTCTAAGGAGTCGTTTCTAGTAAGTGTTGTGAGTTCGTCTGCTCTTTCTACAAAATCTCCCACCTTTGCGGGAATATCACCAACAATGCCAGTAAAAGGTGCTAGAACTTTTGTGTATTGGAGTTGGACTTGAGCAACTTGGACTTGGGCTGCTGCTTGAGTTACTTGCGATCGCGCTTGGGCAATTTCTTCTGGACGGGAACCATTTTCTAGTTGTCTTACGTTTTGTCTCTGTTGTTCTAAGGCTCCAGTTAGCTCATTGATACTAGAAGTTCTGCTTTGGCGGAGTTGGTCTAGGCGTTTTTGGGCTACGACAAGAGCAGCTTCAGCACTTTGCTGTTCTTTGAGATATCCTTCTAAGGTATCTTGAGAAACTGCACCCTCTTTTCTCAATTGTGCATAGCGCTTGGCTCGTGATTGTGCTAATTCCACATCAGATTTAGCTGATTGAATTTGAGCCTCAGCCTGAGCAATTTCTTGTGGTTGCGATCCTGATTGGGCATCTCGAAGACGAGCTTGAGCTTGGGTTAACTGCGCTCTAGCTTGGGCAACTTCTTCTTGTCGCGTACCCGCTTGCAGTTCAGCAAGACGTGCTTGAGCTTGTGCTAGCCCAGCCTTTGCTTGTAATAATTGTGCTTGAACACTATCACTTTCCAGGCTAATAATAACTTGCCCTTGTTGAACACGATTGCCCTCTTGAATGAAAATATTGGTAACTCGTCCTTCAACCTGTGGCTTAATGATTGTCGAACGTGGAGCCTCTAAGGAGCCAATAAACTCCGAACTTTCCTGCACTGTTTCAGTTTGTACAGTCGCTAGCTTGACGGGAATTGCCATTGGTTGACCCGCAGCAGGCCCACCTGCTCCTGGATTATTAGCATTACTTGTTTGCCACCAGCGCCAACCAAAACCAATACCTGCAACTAGCAGAACAATTCCCAATATCACGGGCCAACGCCGTTTTTGAGGTGGCTTAGGCGATCGCTCTGGCAATGGTTGCGACTGTTGACTAGAATCATTAACGGTAGCCTGTTCTATTTCAACAGGAAGGGAAGAATCAGGGAACTCAGAATGGGACATATTCGGTTTCTCGTCTTGTGGATTTAGACTTGGGCAATCTACTCTTCGCTAAAAAGCATTATTGGAATAGTCTGTTAGCCCTTTTTTCTTAATGTTGATGACAAATATGTATTTATTTGGGTATTTGGGCGATCGCTCACGTTGTCTAACACCTAAAACAAATATTCTTCAGCACACTTTGGCTATTTTGTACATTACTTAACTCCTGTTAATTTTTTAAAGTGTAATTTATAAAACTTTTTTAGTCAGTATAAACCTATTACTTTAGCTTAGAGAGAAAACCCGGTTTATCTTGTTGCAAGGGAATCAACTAGATTTTCCGCCTTGTGTACTGAAAAATTAACAAGTAAACACGATTAAAGAATGCGTAACATTAAACACCTAAATCTATTTTGTAGAAATATTGCTAAAACACAGAATCCCGTAAAGCAACCTATCCCTGGAACTATGACAGATGCTTTTAAATCTATACCTGAAGATACCGCACCTTTCTTTTGACTTTTCTGCAAGTACACAACCAACTGTTCGCGCAGCTATTTGCCAATTTTGTATAAAATCAAACAATCTGCTTGGGAAAGTTTTTCATGAGCTTTGCAAAGGCTTACTGCAAATGTAAGTACTTGCTTGCATTATAACTAGATAACATGCCAGATTTGTGTAAGTTTAAAGATGAGTTTATCCCTCTTGAATCGTATCGAATACTGATCTTATGGAGGAAGAATGTATAGAGCCATCACTAATTAATTCAGCCTTATCAACTAAGATTTGGACTTTCATCGAAATTATCCTCGCAATGAATAAAGTGCGATCAATCAGTGTACTCTAGAGTCCTATTTTTCAGCATTCTCATCTTCCTACACTTAGCTCACCCGATCAGATGATTTTTAAATCACCCAAGTGGGTGATTCTATTTATCCCGATCAGAGTTATGTGGCGTTTTTCAGGTAAATGAATGTACACGGGTAAGGGCACAATATTGTTGTGCCCTTACGATAATCTGTACCTCACCAAGTTGCAATCTGCTGTAGGTAGGACTCCTATATGTCTAGCCAAAAACCCTTCAACTATCCACAACTGATTCCTTAGAATTGAATTTCGGCAACATACCCACAGTTGATTTTCGGTTACTAACAATATGAGAAAGCAACCCTTCATACCGATCGAGTGCTTGCTCCAAAGAATAATTTTCTTCAGCAAAATGTCTTCCTGCGTTACCTAATCTTTTCCCTAAAGAAGGATTCGCATATAAATCATACACAGCAGCAGCCATTGCATCGGGTGATTCTGGTTCCACAATTATTCCACCACCACTGAGTTCGATTGCTTTAGCAGCAGTTCCAGTGGCAGGGACGGAACCCACGATTGGGCGACCACTTGCTAGTAGCAGTGGTATTTTTGAGGGCATATTGAACGAAATCACATTGCGTTTTTGCACAATTAATCCCACATCAGATGCAGCTAGCATTTCGGGTAGTTTTTCTCGTGGCTGCAAGGGTAGCAGCAAAATATTATCTGCTCCATGTAATAGACAATATTCTTGCAACCTTTGCAGTGCCTTTGATTCACCAACAATGACAAAGACTATATTTTTGATATGACGTAAGCAAACTGCTGCTTCTATTACTGTTTCTAAGCCTTGTGTTAGGGCAATGTTGCCCGAATAAAGGACTACAAATTTATCGTTAAGTTGATGGCTAGAGATCCAGGAGTTGTTCTGTTTCGGTAAAGGGCGAATGAAATTTACATTCACCCAATTAGGAATACAAACGATTTTATTAACAGGTACTCCCTTATTCACTAAATTCTCACGAAAGCCATCGGTTATAACGCTGATGGTGTGTGCAGTCCAATATGCAAATTTTTCTAAAGCTGCAAGAATTCGGATCATCCACTTATTTTTTAATAGCCCGATACGTACAGCAGCTTCTGGTAAGATGTCTTGCACATTTAGAACTACTGGGCAGTTGTATAACCAACTAAATATTGTTGCTGGTAAGATACCTAGTAAAGGCGGAACGGTTAAAATTATCACATTTGCGCGATCGCCTTTAAAGGCTTGGGGTAAGCTTGTGAAAACAAAGCTTAACTCCAGTAACAGCCGATCTACGAGGTTAGGTTTAGACTTAATTCTGAGGTAGCTTCTATGAATGGTGACACCATTTTTTTGTTCATTAATATACCATTTGCCTTGATACCCATCGTAAATTTTGCGTTCAGGATAGTTGGGCATTCCGGTAATCACCCGCACTTCATGACCTCGCTTTACTAGTCCTTCTGCCAATTCAGTCATTAAGGGAGCAATGCCGATTGGCTCTGGATGATAGTTGTAGGAATATATCAGAATGTGCATGAGCTATGTATAAGTTTGGTAAAGACAGCCTGAGATAAGCGGATTTATTACTAACTTCAATAGGGGCTGTAACTTTGGATTATTTAATTTTAGGTTATGATTAGATTATGATTTCTTAAATCACTGTAGTAAGTACTGTTTAAGAGTTTTCTGAGTGGATTTTAACAAATATTCGGTTATGAATTGTCAGTTTTTCTAGTTAGATAAATTCTTTTAATTCTATATTTAAATTTTACCAGTGTTAACTAATAACTTTTGAATATTCACTTACTTAGATTTTTCCCATATACCTATATAATATACCTATATATATGATAGTTGTTCACTTATTTGAACGTGAATTTAGCCATTAAATTTACACTTAGGGGAATTGTAACATGAGATTTAATATCATGCATATAACCTGCATTCCGCCTTGTGAACTGGCACATTAAGTATCAATCCGCTTGGGTTGAGGAACGAAACCCAACCTACGATTCTTCTTAACCCAAGCGTATTGTCTGATAAGTAGCACTCGACTTGCTACTTAGAAACTTGCACGTACACTTCTGAGGAAGTAACGCGGCAGCAATGCCCTCGCCTTACCTGACTGGTTATTCAAAAAGACAATAATTAGTTAATACGGACACAAATCTGTCAACGCAGACAAATAATTAGCCAATCGACACATAAATTTTGAAGCGGGTGATGGGACTCGAACCCACGACGTTCACCATGGGAAGATGACATTCTACCACTGAATTACACCCGCGAATTGCTGTTTCACATAGTTTATCCATCAATACATATTATACCACTATTTACATCTTGTTTTCATTTGGCTAGAACATACATTGTTGTGACAGCCGATGATGACTGCTGATGTATTATTCTTGTAGCTTCAGATTGAAAAATCTTTTTTAGCTAGGTCATAACGGCATTTACCACCATATTTAACTAAAGAACAATGTTTTCACCCCGCTCGGTGAAGCGAACCTCTTTAATATTCCATTGGGCATTACTCGTTAAGGTTTTGCGGAGACTACCAAACAAAGCAAACTGTTCACAACTAGAAAGAGAAGCTATTTGTCGCTTTGACTCAGGAGATATTCGCAGATCAACTATAGCAATACCATTTTTAATGTTGACACGATATCCAGATAAGCTAAAGTCACTTGTATCTCGTTTTTCTAAAATTTTACTTACAACATTTGACACGGGTTCATCAGCTGGTACTGAAACCTTTTCTGAAATGAAGTCTTGGCACTGAGTATCACTAGTGTACATGGTGGCGCTGGTAGTTTTACTAGTAACAGCTTTAGGAGTTGATGAGGAAAGCGTATTTTCCTTGGGAAGCTCTAGATTAGGAGATTTTTCTCTCAACTGAGCTACGCTGGGAATTTGGCTGGAAGTCTGAGAAGATAACTTATCCGTCGGTGTTGCTGTAGAAGATGGCGTTTCGTTGTCAATCTTAGAAGCGATGGGGCTAGAACTACAACTGCTGAGGCTGACAACCATTGTCACAAAAAGAAGCGGTAAAAAATGTCTTTTGGTTGTGTTCATAAATTTTGCTTACAAGTGATGTTGCTGCTATCAACTTCAGTGACGCGGGTATCAATTCCGCATGTATTCATGAATTTGAGCCAGTCTATAAAGTGTCAACCCGAAATCTGTATAAAGTAGAGGTTTATACTATACACCAAAATTACAATATCTGCCGTTTAAACAAGCAATGTCTGAAGACAAGCTGATTATATAACTTACAATAAATGCACATTAGCTTAATCAGACAATCAACCAGATTGCTATTGCATTGGGCTGCCATTTCTCTTGCCACTTTCGTGAGTACTACGGTATTTCTTCCAAAATTCGGAGAAAACAGCAACAGCTTCTTCAGCCTTCTGGAAACGCAAAACTACAATTGATCAAAAACCGTGGTGTTTTAGAAAAACTTTTGCCTTTAGGTTGCTGATTAAAACACATTATTAACTTTCACTACTTTTTTGCTTGGTCAATTGCTGTATTAACAATTGCACTCCTAAAGCCAACAAACCAATTGCTACTATACCAAATATTCCGCTTCCTAAAGCAACCACACCAACAACCAGAGTCCGAACAGCAGAGGAAATCTTAATTACCAATGGATTAATTGAATGGACAGGTTTAGCAGCAAAATTTGTAGCGATCGCAATCATCAGCGAATACATAGCATACCCCATTCCTCCAGAAATAACCGCCCCAGTTAAACAGCGTAAAGGACTTGCCGTCGCCTGTATTTTAGTATCCGTTTGTGGCGTTAAATTTTGATCACTCATAGGATTTTGGATTTTATATTTTGGATTGGGTCATTAGGAATAGTTCTTGTCTATCCCCTATGCTTTATTAACGAAAAAATTATTTAGACAGACGATATCACTTTAATTCCATGTGTGATTGTCCGAGTTACAAACAATTCTAAGTCCTCATCAATAATTGCTTCTCTCACTTGCCGCAAAACTAGTTCTGCCTGCTGTTGAGACTCAAAAAGAGCAAATACTGTTGGCCCAGAGCCAGACATCATTGTTCCTAAAACGCCTTCTTGATTTGCAAACACTTCTCGCAGTTGCAATACTTGGGGATAGGCTGGCAATACCACGCGCTCTAAATCATTGTGCAGCTTTTGGGCAATTTCTCCCGGATTTTTATCCACGACAGCTTTTACTATTGCTCCTGAATGAACTGCATTAGCGCGCGCTGCCAAGTTGTCGCTATCTCTGATATAAGAATCACCAAACTGCTCTCGATAGGTTTTGTATGCCCAAGGCGTGGAAACTTCCAGACTGCGGTATTTCCCCAATACTATGTATGTATTATCTAAACTCGGCAGGGGAGAAAGTTGATCACCCCTACCTGTTGCGATCGCAGTTCCACCCGCTACACAAAATGGAACATCAGAACCGAGTGTACCTCCTAACTCTTCTAATTCAGACTGAGTTAATCCCAACTTCCACAGTAAATCTATACCCACTAACACAGCTGCTGCATTCGTCGAACCCCCAGCCAACCCAGCCGCTACAGGAATCTGCTTATTGACGGTAATCTCCACACCGCCATATTGAGCAAAGGCTTCGGGAAATTGCCTGACCATTAATTCTGCTGCCCGGTATGCCAGATTACTTTTATCTGTCGGTACTTGTGGGTGGTTGCAGTGAACACGAATGCTGTCAGTACTAATGGAACGTACATCAATTTGGTCTGAAAGTCCGATACTTTGAAGTATCATGGCTAACTCATGATAACCATCGGGGCGATCGCCAATGATTTCCAGATACAAGTTGATTTTAGCAGGGGCAATTAAGCTGTAGGAACGCATTTTATAACAATGGGGAATGGGGAATTGGAAAATGGGGAATGGAAAAAAATCTATTTTATCTTGTCATCTATTTCCTACTCCCTACTCCCCACCCTCTACTGCCAGTTCATTTGCTAGGATTACCCATTGCTGAACGCTGATATCTTCGGCTCTGGCTTGGGGATTTATCTTTAATTGTTCCAGTAAGTGGCTCAGGCGATCGCGTTCTATAACAGATTGCAAATTATTTCGTAACATTTTGCGCTTGGCACCAAACCCCAACTTTAAGAAAGTCTCTAACTGTCGGGGATTAAGCGCTGGTATTTCTATTTTTCGGGGACGTAATCTTACCACTGCTGAATCAACTTTTGGCGCTGGATGGAATGCAGAGGCTGGGACTGTGCAGATTAACTCACACTCAGCCAAATACTGTACCCGCACGGTCAACGCCCCAAAGGTTTTTGACCCTGGTTTAGCATACAACCTTTCTGCCACCTCTTTTTGTACCAGCAATACTATAGAGTCAAATGGTTCGGGGTTAGGATTTGCGATCGTACCCAGTAGTTTCTCAATGATTGGCCCTGTAATGTTGTAGGGAATATTGGCTACTACTTTGTTTGGCTTTTGGAAATTGGGAAAGGCTACCAAATAAGATGGTAAATCCAGGGTGAGAAAATCGCCTTGCAGCAATAAAAAATTTTCAGTCTTACCCAGTTGCTTTGACAACAGATGGCATAAGTCGCGGTCTATCTCAACTGCAATCAGAGACTGCACTAAGGGTAATAAACGACGAGTTAGAATACCAGTTCCAGGCCCAATTTCCAGGATGCGATCGCCTTTGACGGAGCGATCACTTTCTGTACACTCCGCTGCTTTTATAATTGCGTCGAGCGCCTTTTCACTTTTGAGCCAATGTTGAGCAAAGACCTTACGCGGTCGGATCATCTGTATTTATTGCCTAGTCTAGTTTTTAGCTTTTTCTCAAAAACTTATTATAAATTGTGAAATCCGTCTACAGCGCTAGACTCACTGTAACGAATCTTGTGGGGTAGGCATCCAGTTGTAAAATGGAAGCCTTTAACCGAAGGCTCTGGAACAACTATGCTTTTATATTCTTATATTATATATATAGTTAGTTCAGGCATTTGGATTTAGGATAAATCCCTCCAGCAAGACTGCTTCCTACATTTTTCGATAATGATTACTATAATCACTCAGATCGCATCAGAGCCAATTTAGAAACACTAACTAGCTATATGCATTATCTACACAGTAAAGTTCAGCTTCGTCGATGCCTTCCTTTTATCACTTAAGCTATTCACTTGAAAGTAATGCCAGACAAGAGATTTGCCCTTTTTAGAAAAAAAATAAATTTACCCCTTGACAAACTAGGGGATGACTAGTTACTCTAGTTAAGTGGAAAGGCGAGAGAAGCCAACCACCACTGAACCTGAAAAACATAATACTTTGAAAGCTTAAAGAAAAACCAATCCTCGTCAAAGGATTTTACTTTTTGGGGTTTCCAAAAAGATAATAATCAAAATTAGTAACTAGGATTCCGAAAAATATTTTTTCGGATACACAAACTCGAAACACAACAAAACGGAGAGTTTGATCCTGGCTCAGGATGAACGCTGGCGGTATGCTTAACACATGCAAGTCGAACGGTGTCTTCGGACACAGTGGCGGACGGGTGAGTAACGCGTGAGAATCTGGCTCTAGGTCTGGGACAACCACTGGAAACGGTGGCTAATACCGGATGTGCCGAGAGGTGAAAGGTTAACTGCCTAGAGATGAGCTCGCGTCTGATTAGCTAGTTGGAAGTGTAATGGACTCCCAA
>NZ_JAYGHE010000019.1:0-108270 GCF_034931145.1 Nostoc sp. UHCC 0252
TTAACTGGATTGGGTACGGTGTTTTGCTGGGTTCATTTCTCGCCAACTTCTGGGCGTTTCGAGATCCCACAAGTTTCTTATCCCTGGTGATTTCAACACTGCCGGTTCTGGGAATTGCGATCGGAACAACTCTAGGGACTCTGCTGGGTAGCTTCCTGCTGCGGAAAACTAGCAAACTTCATTATCCCTTAGAACGTGTCACCGACGTGTTCAAATTTTTGATCTTAACCGGCATGGTGGGGCCGATCATCAACGCAACGGTTGGAGTGGCTTGTTTGGCGTTGAGTGGTAAAGTTCCCTGGACAGGATATGGGACAGTCTGGTTAACCTGGTGGATTTCTAATGTTTCGGGAATTTTTATTGTCACCCCGATTCTGCTTAGTTGGAAGCAATTCATTCAAAAAAAACAACATCCAATCTGGCAATGGTTAGCCCTCATCTCAACCTCAGAGGATTCTGGAAATCTCTCTGATCTTCGACACTCAAGAGCAAAATCAAGCCTTTTAAGATTCTGGTTAATCGTAGAGCCATTTATCCTGATGGGGTTAGTCATTCTCATCGCCCAAGTTGCTTTTGGCGAGGGACATCACTTAGAGTATATGTTGATTCCGATGTTGATCTGGTCTGCCTTTCGATTCGGTCAACCGGGTGCAACACTGTTAACTTTTATTGTGGCTGCGATCGCAGTAATTGCAACTGTCAACGGCAAAGGTGGTTTTGTTGCTGCCGATCTCAACCAATCTTTGATGCAACTGCAATCCTTTATTGGCGTGATTACACTCACCCTTCTTGTGCTGACAGCGACGATCATAGAACGAACACAAGCAGAAACCAAGTTGCGTTTAGCTTTTGCCGAATTAGCCAGAACTAATGAAACTCTGGAAGTTCGAGTTCAGCAGAGAACTGAAGAATTGAATGAAAAAAATACGACTCTAGAACAAGCCCTACAAACACTCAAACGGACTCAATTGCAGATGATTCAGAGTGAAAAAATGTCTGCATTGGGCCAGATGGTGGCAGGAGTTGCCCATGAAATCAATAACCCGGTTAATTTCATCTATGGCAACTTGACTCATCTTTCTCGGTATATTCAAGGCTTATTTAGAGCATTGCAACTTTACCAACAGCACTATCCCAATCCACCTCAAACTCTGCACACAGAATTAGATAAACTTGAACTAGAATTTTTGCAAGAAGACCTGACTAACATTCTTGAGTCTATGCAAATTGGTACTGAGCGGATCAGTACTATTGTGTTATCGCTGCGGAACTTCTCGCGCTTGGATGAAGCAGAAGTGAAAACGGTAGACATTCATGAAGGGATTGATAGTACTTTGGTGATTTTGCAACATCGATTCCAAGAGACAAGCGATCGTCCACAGATCCAGTTGATTAAAGAATATGGTCAGTTACCACTGATTGAATGTAATGCTGGCTCTCTGAATCAAGTGTTTATGAATCTTTTGAGCAATGCTGTTGATGGATTAGAAGAATCTAATCAGGGGCGATCGTTCCAAGATATTTCAGCCAACCCCAGTACCATCTCGATTCACACTCGTCAAATCGATACAAACCAAGTGATGATTACGATCTCTGACAATGGAATAGGCATTTCTAAAGAGATTCGCTCCAAACTATTTGATCCTTTCTTCACCACTAAGCCTGTTGGTAAAGGCACTGGTTTGGGTTTGTTTATCAGCTATCAAATTGTTACCCAGAAGCATGGCGGTAATCTTTGGTGTGACTCCACACTAGGGAAAGGCACAAAGTTTGTGATTGAGATTCCTCTAAAAGCTAAGAAAATTGCGTAAGCACAATTTGGTGATGCCTACGGCTGGCTACGCCTACGCATTTGCTATATCGGCGATCGCTTCACTCAGATGTGGTAAGCAAGTAGCCCACCCTACTTTTTGCTACACATAGCATACAAGAAATTTTCCATAATCTAAGGGTATGACTCCAGGATAAAGTCAGAAACCAGCCATTATCCCTACAGAGTGCGAATTAACGAGCGTAGACTCTTGTTTAAACTACCTAAACCGTTATCATATACCAAAGATAGATGTAATATTATTTAACTTATGATCCCTGCCCAGTACCATCAACCATAGGATTGAAAATTAGTATTTTTGTACATAAAATTAAAAATCTAAAATTAAAAATTGGTAACAGTGATGGTTAGGAGTGTTAAAGTTTCAGGAAATTCATCAGAACTTTTCAGCGAGTATTCATGCTGAAGAAACTACAGAAAAAGCAAATTTCGATAATTGCGGGTGCGGCACTCTTTGCCTTTTTAGCTGGGGCAATGGTATCAGCACCTGAAATTGGTAAAACCGTTGGGCAATGGCTCAAACTGAGCCAGAATAAGGCAGAGGAAATATCTGATGCTAGTATTGCCCAATCAGCCGTCTTTCCACTGATATCACAATCTCTGCCAGAACGGGCGGCAAAACTAGCAGAGATCGCAGGGCAGTCGCCTTCGCCTGACCGAAATCGCGCTCGTTATCTTTTAGCGAGTGATTACATTGAAAGAACCCAAGCTAAAAAAGCGCTGGCTTTACTGGACGGACTAGAGAGAGATTATCCTATCCTCGCGCCCTATATTTTGCTGAAACAAGCCCAGGCAGAGGATATGCTGGGCGAGGATGGTAAAGCCTCGGATCTCAGGCAAAGTGTACTGAAACTGTATCCTAAAGAAGCGGCCGTAGTGAAAGCACTATATCTCATTGCTTTACCGAAGCAACAAGAAACAGCGATCGCTCAATTTCCTTCCAATCCTCTGACTTGGGAAATTATTCGGAAACGCTTGCAAGAAAATCCTAATCAGCCACAATTACAATTGATTTTGGCTAAATATGCCTACGATCAACCTGGGATAGTGGGCGTTTTGGATCAGCTAGTAAAACAGCCTAGCCTGAAACCCGAAGACTGGGAACTCATTGGTACAAGCTATTGGGAAAATAATCAATTTCTCAAAGCCGCGAATGCTTATGCCAAAGCACCTAAAACACCACGTAACCTCTACCGCACCGCACGGGGGTTACAGGTAGGGGGCAAAGATCGAGAAAAAGCGATCGCCACTTATAAACTACTAGTACAGCAATTTCCAAATGCTGAGGAAACTGGAACTGCACTACTACGGTTAGCAGAAACCGCAAAAACAGGTAAAGAGGGCTTACCCTATCTTGACCAAGTAATTAGTAAATTTCCGAAACAAGCTGGTACTGCACTGGTACAAAAAGCTAAAATTCTCCAAACTCTCAAGGATCAAAAGGCAGCTAGCGCAGCGTGGCAATTACTCATAGCCAAATATGGCAATTCTAATGAAGCGGCAGAATATCGTTGGAAAACCGCCCAAGATAAAGCCAAAGTCAAAGATTACGCTGGCGCTTGGCAATGGGCAGAACCAATTGTCACCAATAACCCAAATCATATTTTGGCTCCGAGAGCAGGCTTTTGGGTAGGAAAATGGGCAGCTTCACTAGGGAAACAACAGGAATCTCAAACTGCTTATGAGTACGTAGTTAGCCAGTTTCCCTACTCATACTATGCATGGCGAGCCGCGACAATGCTGGGGCTAAATGTTGGCAACTTTGACAACGTGCGCGTCATGAACCCGGAAATAATCACACCCCAGCGTCCATTACCACCTGCTGGTTCTGATACTTTCAAAGAATTGTATCTGCTGGGTCAAGACCGCGATGCTTGGTTACAATGGCAAACAGAATTTCAAAACAAAATTCAGCCAACGGTAGCAGAGCAATTTACTGAAGGGTTGATGCACTTGGCAAGGGGAGAAAATCTCATAGGAATTGACAAAATTTCTAAATTGGAAGACCGGGAAATACCAGCTGAACTTGCCCAATATGAGGCTCTAAGCAAACAAATCACCTACTGGCAAGCGCGTTATCCCTTTCCCTATCTCCGAGAGATTGAAAAGTGGTCTACTGAGCGTCAACTCAATCCCTTGCTAGTCACTGCTTTGATGCGGCAAGAGTCACGGTTTCAACCAAAAATCAAATCCATCGCTGATGCTACTGGCTTAATGCAGGTTTTGCCCAGTACAGCTAAATGGATCGCCCCACAAATCAAAGTGGATTTCAAAACAATAAGTCTCGAAAATCCCAACGATAATATCATGCTGGGTACATGGTATTTGGATCATACCCATGAGCAATATAACAATAACTCGCTGTTAGCGATCGCCAGTTACAATGCTGGCCCCGGTAATGTCTCCAAATGGCTGCAAACTTTAACTACACAAGACCCAGATGAGTTTGTTGAACAAATTCCCTTTGATGAAACCAAAAATTATGTGCGTCAAGTATTTGGCAACTACTGGAATTATTTGAGGCTTTACAACCCTGAAATTTCTGGCATCGTAGCAAAGTACTCAAATACCCACCCAAAATTGCAGAGTAAGTGAATTTACTTGACAAGTTATATATGTTATGTGTTCCTAATCACTTACAATATGTCATTGCGAGTGCAACGCTCGCGGTAGCGTCTTGTAGAGAAGTAAAATGAAGCGATCGCAGAAGTTTGGAAATTACAACTCTTAGAAACGCTCTGTGAACACTTCCTTCGCAATGACAACATAGTTAGTCAGACATGATAAAGGTTTAGAGCCTCGCCCCTTGTGGGCGACTCAGTTTTCCTCCTGCTCCCTGCCCCATTTATAAAAACAATTTATGAACTACCTTTACCATTGAGGATTTTTCATAAATAATGCCTCGGCTGCTGAACTATTTAAAGGAACTGAGAAAAGATGTCCCTGACCATATTCACAATTCAACTTTTTTAAAAGTGCTAATTGCTCTTTTGTCTCTATTCCTTCAGCTAACACATGCACGCCTAGCTTGTGCGCCAAACTAACAATTATCTCAATAATTTCTATATTCCTTATATTTGCACTCATCAAGCTGATGAAAGAACGGTCGATCTTTAATACACTAATCGGAAAGTTATAAAGACGATCTAATGAGGAATAACCCGTACCAAAGTCATCGATTGATAACTCAATGCCCATCTCTCGAAGTTGTAAAAGTATGGCAGTTACCTGGTCGCCATTTGCCACAATTACGCTTTCAGTAATTTCTAATACTAGACTGCTAGCATCCAGACCTGTTGAGTGCAAAATCTGCTCAATCTGCTTAATTAAATCCGGCTGGGAAAATTGCTTCAGAGAGAGATTGACACTGATTTTCTTTAAGAAGTTGGAATCATAGCACACCCGCCAAGCTTGCATCTGCCGACAGGCTTCATGCAATACCCAGTTGCCAATAGAGAAAATTAATCCAGTTTCTTCTGCCAAGGAAATAAAATCTGCTGGATTAAGCAAACCACGCTCTGGATGTTGCCAGCGCAACAGAGCCTCAAAACCTAAAATAGAGCCACTAGTGAGCGAAACAATCGGTTGGTAATAAACTCGAAACTCAAAGCGTTCAATTGCTCGGCGTAAATCTGTCTCTAATTGCAATCTCGCCAGAGCATTAGCATACATCTCTGAGTTAAATAGCTCATAACGCGCTCTACCTAAAGCTTTGGCTCGGTACATTGCTGTATCAGCATCTCTCAACAGTTCTTCTGCGTGTTGATAGTCTACTGTCGAACTTAACGCAATACCAATACTTGCCGTTATGAACAGTTCTTGTCCGTTAAGGTCAAAGGGTAACGCCAGTTCCTGTTGAACCCGTTCAGCTACTGTAAAGGCATCTGACACATCTTGGATTCCCTCAAGCAGGATTGTAAATTCGTCTCCGCCAAGCCTTGCAGCTGTATCTATAGAGCGTACACATACTTTTAACCTACTTGCAATAGCAAGCAGTAATTGATCTCCTTTTAGATGTCCAAGACTATCATTGATCACCTTAAATCGATCTAGGTCGATAAATAGCACAGCAAATATATAATCTAAATGCCGTTTTGAATAATTTATTGCATGTCTTAAACGATTCGTAAATGCAGTGCGGTTTGCTAGACCAGTCAGTGTATCGTGAAATGCAAGGTGCAGCAGTTGTGACTCAGCGCGTTTACGCTCTGTAATTTCATTTAGTAATTTCTGATTTGCTTTCACCAATTCTCCTGTCCGCTCCGCTACCCGTATTTCTAACTCACCATAAGCTCGATGCAACATTTCTTCAGCGTGTTTGCGTTCAGTGATGTCGTACAGTAGCCAACGCCAGCCAACTTGCTTTTCTTGTAATTCGTATATCGCAGACGTTTTAATCATCGCAAGGAAAGGCTTTCCGTCCCGTGGTTTTAGGTTAAGTTCCCAACTCAGTAGCTTCTGAAAATTAGTTATCTGAGAGCTAAAGTACGGATGGTCTTGTTGAGCAATAAAGATAATTAATGGTTTACCTATTAGATACTTCTGGTGGACATTTAATAAGCTCGCTGCCGCCTGGTTAGCCTCTTGGATTGTCCCTAGAGTGTCAGTTACCAAGTAAGCATCTGGGGCGAACTCAAACAAATCTTGATAACGCTGGCGTTCTTTTTCTAGTGCCGTTCGTGTCACTTTTAATTCTTCTGAGGCTGCCAATAGTTCTTCTATTGCAATGTTTAGTTGCTCGAAAGCCTCTGTGATAATCTCCTGTTGTGAGTTTGCCTTAGTTGTATTGCATTGCAATAGTCCCTGTACCTGTGAGTACAATTCCTCTATCTGTTGGCTAAATACATCCACATTCATATCGTTCATTAGGAGGATGTTTTGAAGAAGTCTTTTATTCTCACAGTTATTACAATAAGGCAACAAGGTATTTTCATTCAGGCTAAATCCCTGATTTTTTATCTAATTCAACCCAAATTAGAACGGCAGAATTATATTTTTTGGAACTTTTTAAATATACTCTTAATTGGACTTCATCACAAATTAATAATTCAGTTTTCCTTACCTTATCCTGCAAAAAGCCTTATTTTTTTTGTAAATACTTTTTTCACGTTACAGATTATTGATGAAGTTGAAAATAAAACTTGCGTTCTACCAAAGTTTCAGGGATGGCGTTAATAAAACGACTTGGCAGGAGTATCGCGTTACAAAAAAATAGATGAAATCGAGTTTAAATACAATTTATTTAAGTTAACAGCTTATCAATAAATAGGTTGGCTCAAACAAAGCTAACTATGTAACGAAATGTAAAATATTTAAAACACTTGCGATCGCTTCATTTTGCTTTGCTCCATTCGCAATGACGCAGTTATAAATTCTCATAACCACGTACCTAACAGCATATTTGCTTTCTGTATTTTTTAGTATACTTCTTAAGATAGATCCAGTAGATGGGTAATATCATGTTCGACTTAATACTTATGTCATTGCAAGCGTTGCGCGGCAATCCCAAACCTTTGCGATTGCTATCTCTACGAGACGCTACGCGAACATTCCACTTCGTTGCATTCGCAATGACATATCATAAGTGATTTGCCGAACATGATATAACTTACAGCAGATTGCAACTTGGTGAGGTAGAGATCATCGTAGGGGCAATTCATGAATTGCCTCTACGACAGGTGTGGTGTTTCAAATCACTCATATTTGGTTTTTCCTGTCAATGCGTAAGTTTTATAGGAATCTGCTTTGATTTATGTTCGCGCAGCGTGGCGTAGCCATACTTACTTGGCTTAGTAGGCAAGAGGCAAGGGGTTTTTATAACTGATCAATTATCTTGGCATTTTCTGGTAACTTGGAGTATTTTTGCCCAGCAGTACGCGCCCTCGCTGTGAACAAACCAATGGGAGTATTTAATAAATCTACAAGGGTGGCTTGAGCCGCGATGCCTGCGGTGGGTTGCGTCAACGCTTTTTTTATATCCCTTGGTATTTCCTTCAATAACCAACGCACTAAACGATAACTGTATTCTTTAGGTGTCATCTCTCGCATCAAATCTACACCGTGTAGTTCGTGCAGATAGCGATTTGAGCGCCCGTAGCGTCGCCATTGACTTTCCAGTTCCTTGAGTGTGGCACGATGGCGATGCTGAACGATCGCATCCGGGGCAAATTCTAAACGCCCAATGTTTTCTCCCAAAATCCGCCAGCAAATATCGGCATCGCCACCAGTAGTAAGATAGGGACGAAATAAACCCGCTTTTTCTAAGGCAATGCGGCGAATCGCTAAATTAGCAGTTTGTCCATAGGGGCGAAAAGGATGTTTAAGAGTATGCTTTTGTGACAAAGTTTCTTCACGCTCTGCATGTTGTTCTAGCAGAGTTGTGCCTGGTAATGCCAAAATTTCTCCAGCAACAATTACCACTTCTTGATTGACAAAAGGCTGAATTAATGAATCTAACCATTGCGGTTGGGGACGGCAATCAGCATCGGTAAAAACTATAATTTCTCCCACAGCAGCGCGAATTCCTGTATTCCGAGCAGCGTAGGAGCTTTGAATTTGGTTTTCGCTCAAGGGGTGAATTGTAATTGGGCAGTTTTCAGCAGATGTTTTGAGGATGCTGAGAGTGCGATCGCTACTATTATTGTCTACCAATAAGTACTCTACCCGTTCTTTTGGGTAAGTTTGAGACAAAAGACAATTGACTAAATCTGGTAAATCCGCCTCACCGTTATAAATAGGAATAACCACCGACACCATTGACAAAGGGTTAGTGGCGGTGGTTGTATCAACTGACTGATGATTCATAAATCTGAAATTTTGGTTTGGGATTAATAGCTAGTATTCCCAAACCAAAATCATAGAAGGGTATATTAAGCAGTTTTCGTAACTCCAAAAATCTGGATTTGGGAATACTACTATATAAACACTTAGAACAAATTACTTGCGTCAATTTAAAATTTCAGGCTATCGGCGCGGCTCATGGGTCGAGTGGGCCGATTTGCTGGAGGCTGGGCAAAGTTGTTATTTAATAAAATTGCGATCGCCCGAGCATATTGTGGATCGCTCTTAGTTCCAATTAAATCGGGATTAGAAGCTAATTGCCGCTCTTGTGCCTCTGTCAAATCTAGCTTGATATCAGGGACAATCCCTTTATGATTAATATCTGTTCCTGCCGGAGTGTAGTAATGGGCAATGGTGACAGCCAAGCCGGAACCATCTGCAAGTTCATGAACTGACTGCACTAGGGCTTTACCAAAGGTTTGACCACCTACGACTACCGCCCGCTTATTATCCTTAAGCGCCCCGGTGAGAATTTCGCTAGCACTAGCTGAATTACCATCTACTAATACTGCTAAGGGACGATTTGTCAAAGCAGTGCGATTAGCTTTAGTTTCCTCAGTGCCGCCCACGCGGTTTACTGTCTTGACAATTCCGCCGTCGTTGTACCACATGCGAGCAATTTCAATACTAGCCTGTAACAACCCGCCAGGATTTCCCCGCAAATCTAAAACATAAGAATCAACTTTCTTAGTGTTCAAATCGCGGATAGCTCGTTGCATTTGTTCTGCGGCGTGGGCGCTAAATTCCCGCAAACGGATATAACCAACGCGACGATTCCCTTCTTGCTTAAGGGTATAACGTACAGTTGGGACTTCAATATTTGCTCTGGTCAGCTTCAAATCGAAGGCATTTTGCCCTGGTCTTCCCAGCTTTAGCTTGATGGGAGTACCTGCTTTACCACGAATTAACTTGGAAGCGTCATCCACTTTCATTTTGAGAGTAGATTTGCCGTCAATTGCCAAGATTTGATCGCCTGCTTTGATCCCAGCTCTCAGTGCTGGAGAATTTTCTATGGCTTCGACGATAGTGAGACGCTGAGTTTTTTCGTTTACTTCCATCCGAACGCCAATACCAGAGACTTCCCCAGATGTTTGGCTAGTCAAGGCTTCAAACTGTTTGGGATCCATGAATCGAGTGTAAGGATCTCCCAACTTTTGTAAAGCTTCACGGATGGCAGTGTATGCTTCTTCGCGGGAAGAATAGTCTTTGCTCAACAGGCTTTGCCTGGTTGCTTGCCAATCTTGTTGATTAAATTTGCCATCAACATATTCATGATTCACCAGTTGCCACACCTGGTCAACTATCATTTTCGGGCTGTCTTGTAGGGCTAGAGAGGCACGGACAACACGAGTCCATGCAGGGCCGAACACAGACATCGTAGCAGTAGTGGCGATCGCTCCACCAATCAAGGCTACTTGGAGCGGCGAGTAACTTTTCGCAGATTGGTTCATGTATATTAGCTGGAATAATTGTGTTGTTGACAGTTTAGCAATCAGGCTTTCCAGAAAATTTTAACTTTTTATACCCCAAACTCAGTTATGCTCTCTTCATCATTTGTATTGTTCAATGATGCTGAAGATGCTGCATTATTAACAACCATTTCTCAGTTTGTTAGCCATCTCCGGAAGGCTATACTGAGCATGTGACACTTTGATTAGCGTCATGTTTGTACTTATTGATTACTTTTATAACATAGCACTTTGATCGTCCAATTGCAGTCTTGTTAGACAGCTATTAAATCACGTTTTCTTACCGAAGTCATGAAACGTAAATTTACCAACAAATCGTTAATTTCTATTAAAAAAAAATTCGCTAATCTGTGGCAATTGTTACAAAAACTAACTGGTTTATTGTACTTTATCTTGGGCACTTGGTTGATTTTTACTACTATAACCTTAGTTTTTGCTTCTTCACAGCCAATAGATGCCTTCTTAGTGCTTGGTGGCAGTATTCGTCGAGAAACTTATGTTGCTCAACAAGCAAAACAATATCCGCAAACCCCAATTTTAATTTCTCGTGGTTCCCTAGATCCCTGTATATGGTTAATTTTTCAGCCGGAATTAGTAGAGTTAGAAAATGTTTGGTTAGAAAAGTGTGCGAATTCCACCTTTGAAAATTTTTATTATAGTATTCCAATTCTGCGGCGTTGGGGAGTGCATAAAGTCATGTTGATTACTTCGCCAAGCCACTTACCGAGAGCCA
The DNA here is from genome assembly GCF_034931145.1 of Nostoc sp. UHCC 0252. NCBI lineage: Bacteria > Bacillati > Cyanobacteriota > Cyanophyceae > Nostocales > Nostocaceae > Nostoc > Nostoc sp. UHCC 0252. Next base: position 10,874 of record NZ_JAYGHE010000019.1, read on the forward strand.
AGTGGATGGCACAGATTCTCTTGGGCGCTCATGGTATTTGGGTTGAGCCAGAGATTGTTGAGGAATTGGGCATTCCAGGGAATCGTGAATCTTGGGCCAAAACTGGATTAGATTTAACGCGCAGCCTGTTTTGGGCGATTTTAAGTCAAATTATTCAACCACAATGCTCAAATGTGACAAAGCTTGCCGAAGTAGATATGCAAGCTTGGGAGCATAAAGGTTTTCATTGTGAACACCAAGGGGGTTTGAGGAGATAAGGGAGATGAGGATTTATCTATATTTTTCTTAAATATCTACCCTTGAAAGCTTTCCACTTGCTTGCTAATCATCTCACGAATTGCATAGGCTGTGGCGGGCGCGAGTAAAACGCCGTTGCGATAGTGTCCTGTGGCTAGGAGAATGTTATTAAAGCCCGGCAATTTACCAATAACTGGGGCTGGACGACCTTCAGGACGGGGACGTAACCCTGACCAGCTGCGGAGAATTGTTGCTGTGGCTAACTCTGGACAAAATGCGATCGCTTGTTTTCTCACAGATTCCAGTAATTCTTGATTTGGCGGTATCTCATTTCCATTGCTGGGAAATTCCACAGTTGCGCCTACCCAATAATCTGTGCCGCCTACAGGAACAATATGCACATCATTACCCGTTATCGCTGGCTGAAAATCGGGATTGCCTAATGGATGCCCTACACGCATTTGCAACGCTTGTCCAAGGACAGGGCGGATATCAACTATCTGATTTAATTTTGCCGTCAGTGGTGTCGAACCTAGCCCTGCTGCGACTACAAACCAATCTGCGGCTATTTTTCCTTCTGTAGTCTCAAGTTGATTGCAAGTTTGGGGAGAAGATTCAGATTGTGAGGTTTGGGCATCTAAAACAGCAACACCAAATTTGAAAGTTACACCGTTTTGCTCGGCAGCCTCAACTAAAGCTAATGTAAGGGCAGTTGGATCGAGTTGACGATCTTGGGGAGAATAGACAGCGCCAGTAACTTTTTCGCAATCGACTTGAGGACAGATATTCTGGAGTTTCGCTGTGTCCCATATTTCTAAGTGCCAGCCTTGAGAGTGGCGAACTTCTACAAGTTTTTCCCATGTTGCTAAATTCTCTTCTTCCAAACCAAGACTGAGAATTCCCTGACGGTTAAAAGGGATTTTGCGATTTGTTAAAGCTTCTAATTCGGGAATCAAAGTTTCATAGCGTTGGATGCTAGTTTGTCGCATCTGCCAAGCTTTGCCCTTAATCTTTTGGCTGATTACGCCCATCAAAACGCCAAGTGCAGCGCCCGTGGAAGCTTGGGCTGGTGGTTGGCGATCGCAAACTGTAATTTTCAGCCCTTTTACTAGACTCAGTTCGTAAGCGATCGCAGCCCCAACTACACCACAACCGATAATTACTACATTCATGACTTGTGCTTTAAGTAAGAAGTTAGGAGTTAGGAGTTAGGAGTTAAAAATTCCTAACTCCTGTACAAACGCGATTAATCGCGTCTGTACTTTTAACCTTCTTCTTTTTTAGGAAGCAGATTGAGGAATTTGTCAATATCTGCGAAAGCAGCTTGGGATTGATTCAAGGCAACTAGAGGATTGCTGGCACTAGTAGCTTTATCGAGTTTAACCAGGTCTTTAAAAAAATCTCGGGTTATTTGGCGGGCTGTGGGTTGGTCTTTGGGTAGAAGGTTGGGAGTTACATAAGTCAGATTCAGCTTTGCTTCTGTTATCGGGCCATGTATAAAGTTACGCACATTGATCCAATCACCCCTTTGGATCAGGGTTTTCAACTCATCTGAGCGATCGCGCACAGCCTGAATTTCAGGAACATAAGTCTGAATTCTTTCAAGCTGAGTTGCTGTGTAAGTTGGAGGTGTTACTGAAGCACTAGGGCCGCCACAACTCATGAGGAATGTGGCCAATAATACTAGAACAAAGGAAAAAATCGAGCGTTGACGCGCCATGACAATGAACTTAATTGCTTTTTGTTTACCGATTCACAGTGTCATTTTAGATCGCTAGCGCAATTTATCGTTCTTGTCTGCCAAGGATTTCGCAGAAAATCTGGATATTTGATCCAAAGGGCAGAGTTTCATCTGTTTTTAAGGAATTTTTAAGTACAATTACTTAATAGGTGTTAGGCAGTCCCAACAAGAAGCGATTTTTGGCTTCTGTTAGTAGCGAAAATTGTTAGGGAAGTATGATTTAGAGTTGCTAAATCTCCAAGGTCTTGATAAGCTGAAACACCAATAATGTAAGCCTTCTGGCGGTTTTTCTCTCTTCACATCCCCGAAGATGCCGACGCAATATAGGAGTGTTTTTTAGTGAACGCAGCTGAACAGGCAACGAACCTTGAACTCGCCAGCAACATTGCTACGGTGGTTAACTTGTTCAAATTCGAGTTTCCTGATGCCAAATCTGATCTTAAACCCTGGAAAAATGACCCGGAAACCAGGGAGTTAGTCGATCCAGATTCTATAGATATTGGCTTTCACTTTCCTGGTATCAGCAAATCTTGGCGAAGTCGTAGTATTTTAATTCAAATCCGATTTTATCAAGATCCCATCAATAATTCCCGGCGTGCGATCGGTGTGGAAGTAGCTGGATTTGATCATCGCGGTGAGGCGTGGCGACTTTCTACGGTGGAAAACTGGAGTGTTGTCGGCGCATCTTCGCCTTCTGATGAAATCCAGGATAAGCTCAAACAAATTTGCCGACAGATTTTAGAAGTATTTAATAAAGCAAGTGAATGAAATCAACTTGTGTCAGAGAAAGTAGTGAGGAATAATACAGAAGATAGCTTGGCGATTACTCTTTTTTCTTCTTGAGTTTTGTTTAAGTCCAGTCTAAGGGTTATGAAATGCTTTTTCAGTTGATGTTTAAGATTGCATTTAGATTGACGGGACTAGCCAAAATAAGAAAAGACTACCAATTTAAAGCTTGGAATTACAAGAATCCTTGCTTCGTCTTTGGAGGAGTAGTAGCTTCCTTTTTTAGAAGCAGCGAGAAGGATTTGAGACAACAGTGAGTGACTTGCACCCGAACAAGACAAACCTAGCCAAGTACCTTCACTCGTCCATGAATTGGGAACTGGTGTTTCTTTCCATGAACTATAGGTATAGCGACGAGCTTTGCTCTTTCTTGAATAGATAGCGTCGTTAAAAAAATCGATACCTTTGCGGGAAATATCATCCACAGTTGCATCTGATAGTCGAAATATAGCTGCGCCACAACCCTTTAGAAAACTACTCTCCTCGCCAATGTGTATGGCGTAGGTTATCCCAATTTTCGCCGGAATCAAATCACTATACCAATAGTAGTTAAAAGCAGACCATGCTACATATACAGTAATAATTATTGAGAGAATTATTGAGACAATGATTTTTACAAATTTTTTCATTAGCCAGGCAAAGGCGTTGAACAATTCAAAGGTAACTTTCTATCATAGCAAAACCTTGGGTTTCGTCAATTTTCAGGGAACAAAAAGCCAAAATTACCGAGTTAAAACTTCTTTAACCCTTGGGTGATGTTGAATAAATTTATAAATTAAGGCAAAGTTGAAAACAACGTCAGCTTTCCAACTAACTATTTATCAGCAATATAATTAATTACAAAATGTGATTGCGATCGCAACGCCTAAAACTACTTCTCTACGATATGCTTTGCGAAGGGTGCGATCGCACTAACTATAAATATTTTTATTTCTCTACTTAATGAGCCTCTGAACTCCGTCAACGAGTATTTTAGCTCCGTTCACGAGGCTTTTATCTCCGTTGACGAGTATTTTATCTCCGTTCACGAGGCTTTTATCTCCGTTGACGAGTATTTTATCTTCGTTGACGAGTATTTTAGCTCCGTTCACGAGGCTTTTATCTCCGTTGACGAGTATTTTATCTTCGTTGACGAGTATTTTAGCTCCGTTCACGAGGCTTTTATCTCCGTTAACGGGTTATAGAGACAGCGATTAAAGCTACAGCAACATCAGCGCATAAATCATTGAGAACAGCATAGAAAATCCAAGTAGCGTACAACTGCATTACCATCAGCATCTTTCCCCCTAAAACTGCACCTGTTTTTTCTTGAAGTTGCCCTAAGTGTTTTTTGACAAGATTCTATTTTTCTTAACTTGACACCAATGGGATCTTGTCCACCCAACGAGCCAAGTTATATCATGTCCCGTTAAACAATTATTATTGCGTACCGCTCTTGGCGGTACGCAATAACAGCTTATGTTTATGCACATTCAGGATGCTCCCCACAAAGACAATTTCCCTCTTTGCGTCACCCGATCGCTACATCTTCTTGGATGTTGATATTTGCTTCCTTGATCAAAACTTTTAACAAAGCTACCACGCCAATTTGAGCAGAAACGGCATTAGCATCCCATTTGCCATCTGCTACATACTTGCCTTTCTTGTAGTTGTTAGTCCCTGACCATAGGTAAGGAGTAAGAACTTCTGGATGATACTGTCTATAACCAACACCGTTGTATCTCTCTAGCTGCCAAAGCTGTGCCGACAAACTCCAATCTTTTACTCGGTTGAATTCTTTCATTGTCAAAGCATCAATCGCGCTTTCTTCCCAAGTGTATCCTACCTCCTGGCCCTTGATGGGGCCAGCTAGCGGTCTGCCAGATGGTTCGTTAACAGTACGTTTTTTGAGCGAGTCCCCGTTGTGCAGATGTTTGGTAAAGTTAAGAGAAGCTTCCATATTATGGATGACTGCAACGAAGTACCAAGGCACATTAATTTTTTGCTCTATCACTTCGTAACGAGGGCGATTTGCAATGATTTTCGCAACTATGTTTTGAGTACTGCTCAGTTTATCTGGTCTGATTTCGCACCTATTCCAAAGCTTTTGATATTCTGGTTTTAAATCTTGAAGGCTGAGGAGTATTTTATTTACCATTTTTATTAAACACCTAAAAATAAACGTGATTTTTCTAGTTATGACAAAGCTAGCTTACTTAGTTTAGCATTGCAATTTATTATACAAAAGTTTATTTTTTAAGAATGTTAAGCTTGTGACTACTACTCCTACTTTACCCTGGTTTAAATCTTGCTTTAGCTCAATGTAGCTTCTACAGTACTTAAGTTTTTGACATAGGGCTTGATATCATATTCAACAAACGCAAACTCGATTTATATTTTGGGTTTAGTCAGGTATTTTTACGCATAAATATTTAATCAGAAACAGTTTTATTTAAGTGAAATTATATACACTCAAATATAATTTAATAGTAAGAATTATTACATAGCATGTCTTCTTAGAGTATTCTTTAAAACAACATCAATATTGAAAATGATGTTTATACTTAGAAGTAAGCAGATTAAAGTAGGTGCATAATGAAACTACAAGATTTTTTAGGAAAAGATGAGAAATGGGCATTCGACGCGATCGCTGAAGATGAAGAATTATCTCGTCAGATTCAGATACTATTAATCGGCTTAGGTTTGTTAGAACCTCCGGCCGATGGTAAATTTGGCCCTGTTTCTGCGATCGCGCTCAAAAAATTTCAAGAATTAACAAAGACTGAAGAGAGCGGCTTTTTAGGAGCAATCACAGCCAAGAAACTGATTGAAACTAAACTAGATGATCTTCCTAAGCCTCCCTTAAAACTAGGCAATGACATCGCTAGTAAGATTGTGAAATATATGCTATCCAAAGGTTATCAGGTATTTACCAATCCAAAAGAATACAATATTGTTTATATAGAAGGTATAAATGCAGACTGGACTCTCAACAGTGATACACCCAATCAATTTAACGATCGCCGGATTGTGATTGAAGTAGTAAATGGTGTTCCCAAAATCGTAGATCACTGGGAAGCTACTACAGAACCAGGGAAGTATTACACTTATAATCCAATGAATCCTAAAGGAGCAGCTAGGATTCAGTTTGGACAATACAAAGCTTGGGCTGTTGGCACTCACGGCACAGCCGAACCTCACGAAGCATTAGTGCAAGTTGGAGATATCACTGTTTGTAGAGATTTCAATAAAGATTTTATACGGACTGGCGACAAACTTGATACAGGTGATAATTTTTATGTAAATCAACACTACGGCTTTGATTTTCCCCGAAATGATATTCGCCTTGCTAGCGCAGGTTGTTTAGTAGGGCGTACCCGTGAGGGACATAGAGACTTTATGGCGCTTATTAAACAAGATCGCCGTTATGTGGCTAATCGCAAATATACTTTTTACACTACCGTGATTCCTGGCGATGATTTACTAAAAACGTTTCCAGGATGAGTTGAAGAAGGCTGAGGGCAGTTTTTAGTAATTTGTAATTTTTGACAATTCCCCACGGCTAGAAGTTGGGGAATTTTTTTGTCTCATATATATATATACAGAATTTAGGTAATACCAATTTGAAAAAACAATGCGACAAATAGACCATTTGTAGAGACGCGATTCATCGCATCTTGACTCAAGGATGTGTTGCAATAATTAATTTAGTATCACAAAAATAGTAGTTGTTCAAATAATAATCGATCTTAAACTCCAAAAAATATATCGATTTCAGGGAGGTATTTTTTATAAAAGCAAATTAAATAATATGTTTAAAGATTGTCTTGAGTAAATCTCCTTGCGTAAAAGGCTTAGTTAAATACCCAGATGCTCTAACCATCTTAGCTTTAGCTCTATCTATAAATCCTAGTTTTTCTGATACCATAATTACAGGCGTATTTTTAAAACTTGAGTGTTTACGCAGCAAAGAGCATAGTTCATATCCATCTAAGTTAGGCATTGAAATATCCAACAAAATTATGTCGGGTTTGGTATTAACAATCTGCATTAGAGCTTTTAGAGAATCGGTAACTCCCACAACAGAAAACATTTGTTCATCTAAATAATTTTGAATAACATTCAATACTGTAGGACTTTCATCAATACAAAAAATTGTGTAGATTTTTTTGTCCGCAGGCGGTTGAATGATTTGCTGACCTCGATATTCATTAGTATTAATAGAGTAGGCTGATGGTTTATAGCCGTTTGTTCTCGACGAGTTTGGTGTACTTTTGTTTTTAGGTTTTAGCTCATTTATTTTGAATAATTCTGAAGGGTGCGATTGAGAAGCTGATGATGTCCGACGATAAATTGGTTCTCTACGAGAGGCTTCTCTTTCAGAGATGCTAATACTTTGGGGTGTTTGACATTGTTCAACCAATAAGCGCAGATTCAAATGACAAAACTTTGGCATGTCATCTAGAAAGCTTTCAGGAATAAATTCATAACTCCCCTCTTGTAAGTTCAGAAATGACTCCAGAACTTCTAGCGCCAATTGCTCTATCAGCATCGCCGCTTCAGAAGGACTGATATATTTCTGATTGACTAACCAGCAAATAGCCAGATAATCTGGGTTTGGTATCGCTTGATTTTCAATCCCAGTTTCAAATATTGCCCGCAACTGTTGGTGAATTTCACAAGGGAGAGTAGAAATTTGCTGACTCAAGCGTTGCAAATTCCTGTAAAGCGGCTCAAACATTTTCTCTGAGTAGCAGGCATAAATTAGCTTACCTTCATCTACATATATTGACCAAGAGCCTGAAGTGCTAAACACTTGCAAACAACCAGTAACCGATTTACCAGTAACTTTTTTCAACAAAGATAAAGGCTGAAGCTTTTGGAAAAATCTGTATCTACTAATCGGAAGTGTTTTCATTAGAATGGCTCTGGAATAAAATTAACATTTGCAGGCAAAATTAGTGAATTATCTTTTCAGAATTCACCGCGACTTTGTTGGAAACACTATCAAATAAATATAGCGGTCATATTTGAGTTAGTACAGAGATTCCACACCCCCCAACTCTTAATTAACCAATCTCTGTTAAGCTAGAAAGCACGAATTACAATTAAACCAATTCATATTATTGCTCCATAGCAAAACTGCCCGACTGGTTGCCAGGATATAGTATTTCAAAAATTAGATTGGTTTTCTGTATCTTTAGCTAATCTAGCCAATCTAACATTAACTCAAATGCAACAAATAGACTATTGGCTCTCGCCCATCAGTCACAAAAGTATCATTGATTTCCGTATTTTGCAGTCTAAAATAGCAGATTATTTGGTTCTTTTGCAAAGGTTTTTTTGTCCCTAATGCTAAAGTCTAGACCAAACTAAAGTATCCTGCAATTTAGACAAAAAGGCTTTTCAGTCAAGGCTTTTATGGGTTAAGCTCTCGTTTGAAAACGATGTTTTTGTAGCCGTGAAGAGAGTCGCCGGATACTTTTGCTAGAAGTTTATTCTTGAGGGAAACTTCATTGCAAAAACAAGTATTATTAAAAACTAAGCATTCAAAATGGTCAATATCTTACTTAGTTTGTAAGTATGAGTAAGTTGGCGGAATTAAAGCTAACTGGTGTTCGTGTAGCGTATCCGACAGCAAATTGCTGTCATTTGTCCTTTGTAATTAGTCATCAGTAAGATTTTTAAGCCTGTTTATGTTTTGTAATATAACTTGGTTTATTCCTACTGACTTAGAGCAGCTCTTGGTGTTGGGATTGGGCAAAATGATTAGGGTGTATCCCAGTTTTTATTTTGCAGTGAGAGAATAACTGTCATTGCGAACGCGAGTGCGTCTTGTAGAGAGGAGGGACGACGAACGCAAGAGTGTGTCGCAGACAAGCAATTGCATGGACTAGTTCTTAGTTGGAGATTTTGCGATTGCTTCGCTTAACTTTGTTTCGCTCGCAATGACATACGAAAAAGTTATTTTCAGCTAGATGGTAGATAACAAGTAACGCACTCACTAAAATTCAGATTACTATAATTTTCTAAAAAAGTTATTAGCAACATATAAACTTCATGATAAATCAGTAAAGTAAACATGAAAGCTAATTAATATTATCTTTCAGTATTTATTTGCTTTAATATCCGGGAAAGCTGAAAATGTACAGTAAAAGCTAATATTGTCTACTTATTTAATTACACTTATAAATAAGTGAATCATTTTATAATAGCAATTTGCCCGAATAGTCTCAAGTTTTAAAAGTCACAAATATATATATATAATCGTCCGCGCAATATAATCTTGTACTGAATCTGAATGGGAACCGCTAAGGTATATGTAGCAAAAAGACGCAAAGAAATTTCTTTGCGTCTTTGGCGTGAGATTTAGAAGTGGACATTCTCACTGTTATAGTTCTCCATCTACTTAAAATTGCTCCCGCCAGCACCAGCTTAAAAGTGTGCCGCCAGCCACCAGCTTAACTACTTCTAGCACCCAATAGCTGCCATGTAGTAAATTCATGGTCGATGGAATAGCCGCAGCTGCTTCAAATAGGTTGAGTTGAACCCCAATCGCGCACATTTGGGGAGTTAAGAAGTAGGTATCAAGCACAGCGATAGTTAGCAGCAACCCAGATAAAATAATACTGCCAATCCGCCAGTGATATTGGGTTTTACCCAAAGCTAAAGCCCCAGTTAATACTACAGCAGCAGATAATAATTCCATACGATTGAAGTTCCAAAAAATCGTATAGCCTGCTGTCGTAAAACCAGCTTGACTCATCATGCCGGAAAGAAAAAGGCTAGGCATAATTACCCAGTCTAAAACTAAACTAGCACTGAGCCAAAAGCCCAAAGTCAAGATGATAGCAGTTTGCCAAATTGGTCGTTTGAATTCAATGTTAGAAATAGCAGTCATAAAATAATTGCGTATGTTGTATTCTTATAGCGTTTCCTAGTCTACTGAGGTACACCCAAATCTTGTTTACCAAGGTTAGTAGCTTTGAAAACGTACCTCACTAGGTTGGGAACCGCTATAGTGTCTAACTTCACTAGCAATTTGACAAGTAATATCAATTAACCTTTACAAAACAATTTCTCGTAATTGATTTATTAACTCAATCACAAGATTTTTTAAAGTTTATTGAGAAATATTAAGATTTTTTAAAAAGTAATTTAAATGGATTTTGCTTGTTAGAAATACTCAATTTTTGATATTTAAAGGAATTAAGCGATCGCTTTTATTACCTACTGTTGTGTGAAATTAAGTCTCCAGATAGTGTGTACCTCATCATAAAAGAACTTAAGCTTGGTGTAATAAGTTCAGGGAAATAGTGATGAATAAGGAAACAGTTCCTAGTCAAGCTGAAAAATCTAATCCAGAAGGCGAACCATCGGAACTAAGTCCAGAGGTACTAGACAAAATCAAACACCCTGCGAGAATAGACGATGTGATTCGGGAGCAATCACCAGAAGAACGTAAGAGTAATCCAGCTTTAGTACCAGAAATGATTGATGATTCGGGCGATCGATGATTGGGTTCGCCGTAGAGTAATCGAAAAACTCAGATTCCCAAATTCTTTAAGAGTTGGGAATCTTGTTTTATTAGGACTCCTATTTGATTTTTTGATTTTTGCAAAAAACTCGGTACACTATCCTCTAAAATCCTGTTGCCTTTTGCCCGTAAGACTACTTAATTAACTTCAAGCAAAGTCCAGAAATAGCCATCTGGCGCAACAAAAGAGAAACTTGTCTCGCCGAACTCATTACTGGTAATTTCTGTAACTTTTGGTACATCACTTGCTCTGATGCGATCGCAATACTTCGATAGATAGATATATCAATACAAACCCAAGTTACCTAGGCCACCTCAAAAAAATATTTTTTTAACTACAATATAAACTTCTTCTATAATTTGATTTTTCTGCTGCGTATTTACACGTAGGCAAAAATCAAATCTAGAACACTAATAAAAAATTGATGGAGAGCAAATTAATGACACAAAATTCGCAAGCTAAAAATAGCTTTTTTTACCCTCGTAGTCGATATTATGGGAAATTTCAGCCAGAAACTTTAGCGTTTAATGCCAATCTCCAAGAATTTGCCCAAAAAATTACTTACATCTCTTGCCTAGAAACAGGGGGTAAAATATCTCCAGAGGAAGCTTACGAGCAAATAAAGATACTTTGGATACAGTTGAAACATAGCAAAAAGGAACTGGCTATTGGTGTAAATGAAAGCTAGTTTTTGGGCATAGGGTATGGGCAATACTACCAATTCCCCATACTCCGTAACCAATGCACAGTTAATTAGCTTCTAGCAAAGTCCAGAAATAGCCATCTGGTGCAACAAAAGAGAAACTCGTCTCGCCAAACTCATTACTAGTAATTTCTGTAACTTTTTGTGCAGTACTTGTTTTGATGCGATCGCAATACTCTTGTATTCCCTTAACCCGATAGGTATATAAAGACATACCTAAGCTACCTGGTTGGGCTGCTTCAAAGTGCGATTCTAAATTAATAGATTCTGGAAATCGGACAACATAAAGTCTACCACTACGTGCAGCCATCAGATCAGACTTAGAAGAACGCAGATCGTCAAGCCGCTTCTCTACGAGACGCTACGCGAACGCTCCAATTAAAAATTAAAAATGCAAAATTAAAAATTGCAATCAGTGGGGGCTTGAACCCACTACTGATTGTAGACCACTAAATCTGCATATTTAGTGGTAGCTGTGTACCCAAAATTAATTAATTAAAAATTATTCTTCTTCATTAATTTTTAATTAAAAAAACGTTCAAATAAAGCTTTCGGAAAGATATCTCTTAAAAAATCTGAAAAGCAGCAACTTTATTTTGTAGCTTATGATGTACCTACAAAAGTGAGATTTAGCGATCGCAATCAAGTTTTTTAACAGGAGTTAAGCTATGACGCGGCGACTGACTCAAGAGCAATTATCACAAATAGTTACAGAAGTAGAAGGTCTGCAATTGCGTCGGGAAGCTGAATTAGACCAACAGCAGGTTAGAGAAATTTTACAGGAGTTGAATTTACCACCTGAGTTACTAGATGAAGCGCTGATTCAGTTAAATCGCCGCCAAGCGTTGGAGGTACAACAACGCCGGAATCGATGGATTACCTCTGGAGTGGTGGCAATTGTAGTGATTGTCATTGCATCTACAATATTTTTCATGCAGCAGCAAAGTTCTACACTTTCGCGCGTTTCTGCTCAACAAGACCGCATCACTTTGACACAAGATAATGGCGGTGACTTAAAGACAGTTTCCCGCCAAACCAATCCAGAAGTTTTTTACCGTGTCACCTTAAAGGATGCACCCTTGGGTAAAAAGTTGGCTCTCTCCTGTAATTGGATTGACCCAAGCGGTCAAATTGTCAAGCAAAACACCTATCAAACCCGCGAAATTAATACGTCTGTCTGGGATACGCAGTGTCGCTACACAATTAATCCAGCTGCAACTGTTGGCAATTGGAAGGTACAGATGCTCCTGGAAGGTAGGCAGATTAGCGATGAAACCTTTGAAGTGAAATAGTCCAGATGGGCAATATTCCGTATCACTTTCTTGGCTATTGGGGTTACGGCGCTCAACACGAGTTGGAAGCGTTGTTAAGTAGTATTTTAGAAAACCTCTCTCCAAACCTCTCCCCTTGTAGGGGAGAGGCTTTGAATTTTCCCCCTTCCCTGGCAGGGAAGGGGGTTAGGGGGTTAGGTCAGAAAATCTGGAATGTTGTTCATATAGGACTTGATGGAAATCCCCCACTGCAACAAAACCAAATTGCTGCAATTTCCGCATCAGGATTATTAACTTCACCCGATGCTTGGGTAAGTCTCCAAGAAAATAACTGTCTAATTTTGGGTAGAGAACCTTTCGGAAAGATGCCCTTATATTGGACTCAGCAAGGACAAGTTATTTGGTTTGCATCGCAACTGCAACTACTCTTACCGATATTACAAAAATCAGAAGTTAGCATTCCTAGCTTATATGGCTACACCTGTTTTTCTTACGTTCCTACACCCTTAACTCCTGTTAAGGAAGTATTTGCAGTGACGGCGGGAACTGAATTAGTTTGGCAGAGCGATCGCCAATCAGGTATGCTGCGATCGCCTGAATCTAAAAAAATCCACTCGTGGCGGGAAACCTCAGAACATTTAACAGATGAAGCTACAGCAATTACGGAATTGCAAACTCTCCTTAAAGACTCCATTGAGCGACAGATTGCCGATTTAAAGGATGAGCCGGTTGGGGTGTTTCTCTCTGGCGGACTCGATTCTTCAGTAGTGGCGGCGCTACTGGTACAAGCAGGGGTGAAAGTCCGCGCTTACACTTTAGATTTTGGTGATGTAGGCATTCCAGAATATCCATACTCTGAACAAGTCGCCGAGTTTCTCAAAATTCCGCTTGTCAAAGTTGCAGTAACCCCAAGTTCGATCAAGAATGCCTTAATTCCGACTGTGCAAGCATTAGATTTGCCCTTTGGAGATGGCGTGTGTGTGCCGTTGTATCTCCTATCTGAAAGGGCGAGTCAAGAAACTCAAGTAATTTTTAATGGCGAAGGTGGAGATCAATTATTTGCCGGTTGGACGAACAAACCTTTAATTGCCGCAGGTGTTTATCAGGCAGAAAATCCAGCCGGAAAGGAAACTTTTATTCAGCAATATTTTCGCACCTTTCATCGTCTTGGGGGATACGAATCTCAAGTTTATCAGCCGGAAGCTTATGCACAGATCCAAAATTTGCATCCTGAAGATTGGCTGTTGGCGGCTTTAGATCGTGATGAGTGTCCATCTTTGCTGCATCGCTTACGCCGTGCTAGTTTGATGCTCAAAGGAGCGCAGAATATCCATCCCCGTGCGACTGCATTGGGGTTTGCTCATGGATTGTGGGTGCGATCGCCTTTTTGTGATTTACCGCTAGCAGAATGGACATTTAGCCTATCTGGAGAACTGTGTTTGCAAGGAGCTTGTGAAAAATATATCCTCAAACGGGCTGTAGAAAATTGGCTCCCGCCTGAGATTGTTTGGCGACAAAAGCGGGGGATGGGGGTTCCCTTAACTTCTTGGTGTTTAAATGATTTTTGGCATCAGCTGGGTATCTGGCTCAATCCTGAAATACTTCGCGCTAACAATCACTTTTATCCTCATATCGCGGCCCAAATTGTTGAAGGCAAACTGGGAGCAGCTATTCAAGGACGACGGATTGGTGAGACTCTCTGGTTACTTATTATGTGGCAACTTTGGCGATCGCATGTTTTAAATGAAAAACAAAGTAAACAATCTTGGGATCATCCCTTTTGGTTACATCCTTGGCTATGGAGAAACTACAAAATAATTCGTAATTCGTAATTCGTAGTTTACTGTATTAGTATTCTTGGTAAATGGTATCAAATAATTTAACTCAAAATTGCCTTAATCCCCCATTCTCTAAAGAACTTGCTCAGGAGTTACTGAGTACTTATGGTTCTCCGCTTTATGTTTATAATGGCGATCGCTTGCGTGAAACTATTGAGCGCATTACTAAAGCAGTCAGTTATCCTCGCACGCAATTTCGGTTTGCAAGTGTTACCAATGGCAACATTGCGCTGTTAAAAATCTTTCGCTCATTTGGGTGGGGACTTCACGCTAATACGCCAGGAGATATTTACCTGGGATTGCAAGCTGGTTTCGATCCTAGTGAGATTGTTTATAGCGGTAGCAATTTGAATCGGGTTGAGATGCTACAAGTATTGAATTGGGGAGTTACAACTCTCAATTTTGATAGTCTCGCTCAATTACAGTTATGCTGTGAAGTTTTACCCAAAGGCAGAGAGAAAGATATTCGGCTGGGTTTACGCCTAAATTTGCCAGAAATTACCGGAGATAGCCGCATTGGTGTGCGTCCTGAAGAATTTGGTGATGCGATCGCTTTAACTGGTGAGGTTGGATTAAAGCTGAGTGGTTTACACTTCTATCGAGGGACGGGAACTAACGCCACAGGCGCTTTTACCCAAGTAATTGATACAGTAATCGCCACAGCACAAAAGTTACCTGATTGGGAATATTTAGATTTTGGTGGTGGTTTTGGCTATCCATATCACCACAACAAAACAGCCTTTGACTGGGAAATCTTTGGGGCTGAGTTAAGCGAGAGAATTACTGGTTTAGGACGAGAAATTGATTTAGTGATTGAACCGGGACGAAGTGCGATCGCGGGATGTGCAACTTTGCTTGCTCAAGTTGTTTCTGTGAAATGGCAAGGAGACAAACAGATTGTCGGAGTTGATACCACCGTTGCCAATCTTTCAGTACCATCAGTACACGGCAGCTACCGCGAAATCTTCACCTGGAAGCAAGCAAATAAATCCTCAATTCCCCACTCCCCACTCCCCACTCCCGATTCCCTATTCACAACTGATATTTGTGGTAACACCACATATTCACGAGATTATCTAGGTAAAAATTGCCAACTCCCAGCATTAGAAATTGGTGATATCGTTGCCATTTTAGATGTCGGTGCTTATGGTTATGCCATGTCGTCTCACTTTTTACACCGCCCCAAACCTGCGGAAGTGTTGCTAGAAAATAGCACACACCGCCTAATTCGTCAGAGAGAAGACTACAGTGTTTTGCTAACAAATCAAATTCTTGATAATTCCCCCCTTTTTAAGGGGGGTTAGGGGGGATCAAGCCCGATTTCAACCGTATTGACTAACAATTAATAACTAACATAAAAAACCATTATGAAGTGTATTAACTGCGGAACTGACAATAAACTCAAAGACCGGACAGCTAATCAAGGTCGGTGTGTAAAATGCAATCATCCCTTTGCCTTTGAACCGACTAGTATGAGTAATATTAAGATTACTGATCCTTTTTTTGCAAAGGCGATCGCTGACATTTCTGCAAATAATACCTTATTTTTTACACCCAAGCAACTGCTTTATTTATTAGATAATCGCATAAAGTCTAAGTCTTATCCAATATTTGGTTTGTTGGTTATATATTTATTTTTTACTTTTTGGATACCAGGCTTCATAGGTCAGTTTGCTCCCTTGTTGTTTGGTGCTAATTCTTTCATGACAGTATTCATTCTATTTAATATATGCTTTGTATTATATTTGTATACACAAGCTACATCAAAGAAAACATATATTAAGCGTCGCCAAGAATATGCTAGATGCTTACAAATAGTAGGAGGCGTGATTATTGCTGTAGGAATTTATGCCGCATTAATTATATATAACTCGTATATTCTATTTGTCATCGCCGTTATTCTAGGAATGCTGTCGATATACTGCGGGACTCGACAGCTAGGACAAACGAAATTTGCACAGGAGTTTTTATTTTCTCAAAAGGATTTTCAAGGTTGGTTAAACCAATGGCAGAAAATCAACGGTTCAATTATTAAACTCCTACCTTTTCCGCGTGAAGAAAATACACCAGCTACGGTTAATCCTGATGTAACTGCTTACAGTTTTGATAGATTAGTCGTTTGTGATAGTGCTACTATTACTCAACTCTTAATTGCTAATAATTTCCACTTTGAAAACAACTGTGCAATTCTCAGCATTACTGGATATCCCCAAAGCATTTTTGACACCACAATGCAAATGCTGCGCCGCAATCCCGATTTGAAAGTCTATGCAATACATGATTGCAATCCACAAGGAATTGCTTTAGTTCATAATTTAAGAACCAATGCTAATTGGTTTTTAAATAGCGAAATTGTAATTATTGATATCGGACTAACGCCACGTCAAATAATCGCCACTAAACGCGGAATGTTCATTAAATACTCTCCAGAGTCGGCGCAAGCAGCTAAACAATTGCCTGAAGAAGTTCGTCAAAGTTTATCTGCTGAAGAATTAGCATGGTTAGAGTCTGGTAAGTTTGTAGAATTAGAATCTTTCACTCCCCAAAGAATAATTAAAGTTCTACAAAAGGGTATTGCTGGCAGTAGAGATATAGAAAGTGATGACAGTAGCTTGCTTTTAGTTGGCGATACAGGAAATGATATGTATGTTGTTCAAAGTTTTGGTTAATATAAGCCCAAAACCCTCATTGTAGAGACGCGATTTATCGCGTCTTCAAAGACCAATTATTTACACCAATTTCTATTTACCGAAATTATGTAAAAATTGCAATTCAGATGTGGTGAGGTCGCGCCATTGACCCAATTGTAAGTCATCTAATTGTAGGTGGCCTATACTAACTCTAACCAACCGCAAAGTCGGAAACCCCACAGCCGCAGTCATGCGTCGGACTTGGCGATTTTTTCCCTCTGTCAAAGTCATTTCTAGCCAAGCTGTCGGTACATTTTTGCGAAATCTAATTGGTGGAGTACGTTCAGGTAGCTGTGGTTCTTGTGGTAACAGCCTAACTTCTGCTGGTTGAGTGCGGTAATCTTGAATTTCCACACCTGTTTGCAACCTTTGTATCGCATCTGCATCTGGAATTCGCTCTACCTGTACCCAGTAAGTACGTTTATGACCAAAACGCGGATGGGCGAGACGATGTTGCAATTGCCCATCGTTGGTTAACAGCAGCAACCCTTCACTATCCCAGTCTAAGCGTCCCACAGGATACACATCAGGCACATCAATATAATCTTTCAGGGTGATATGTGTGGGAGCATCTTTTGTAAACTGGCTGAGAACGCCATAAGGTTTGTAAAAAATAATATATCGGTAATGATTTATCATTGGGCATTGGGCATTGTTGTTCTTCTCCTGCTCCCCTGCTTCTATTCTCTAACGGAACTTAAACATTTTTGAGGGGGGAATAAGCCTCAAACCTATGCAGGGTAAAGGAATTTTACTTCAAATTTGCCCATACATTAAAATCCGTTTATAGGGGAAAAAGAATGGACGCTCATCTTCTAACAACTCGAACAGTTTCTGCTGATAACGTTCTACAAATTGTTATTTAGTTTTAACTAGTAACTCCTTGGATAAAATATACTAACTCTAATTGAGAATCGCTTTAATTTTGAACTACACGCAACTCTATAAATGGAGTTTTTACTTCACCTGTCCAAATTCCTTCTAGTTGTTTCGTATTCTTACTTGAGAGTTCATCAATTTCTACTTCTGTTTGTGAATTGTAATATGTAAATCTAAAATGATACGCTCCTGGCTTTAAAGGTTTAAGTTTCCATCCACCGTAAAGAGTTGTGGGAATAGCAATTCCTAATCTATTATTCAAAACCCAAAATGTTTCTGTTTCCAGAAAAAAAGTGACATTTTCTTTTGGTATCAAAGAAGGATAACTACATTCTTCAGATTGTGTACAGCTAAACCAGCCACCTTCCACTAATATTTCATCATCTTCACCCACAATTTCTGGATATAACAAGTCAGAAACCAATTTAAATCGAAGAGTATTATCTGTATTGTTCGTTATGCGTATACCCATTTGCAAAGAAGCTATAGGAAAAATTTCTTCCTCTGGTAGTGAGAAAAGTTGTAAAAGGTACTGCAATTGTTGCAGACAGTTTTTTTTGGAACTGTTAATACTTGCATTGACACTAGGGTTTCAAAACAAACACCATCGACTTCAACACTATTACTATCATTGTCTTCAAAAGATGTCATCTTAATTATCCTCTAAAATTTTCAGTCTCCATCTATTATCACTCTTCTGGACTGTAAAAATTAAAGTATTAAGTTAAGTTCGTATAGTTCTGGATTCCATTTATCTGACATCTTTTTGTGTATTCCTAATTCGTAATTTATAAAGCCGGATTTTTTTGATGTAAATGACAAAAAACGATATCGTCAGAAATTGTGGGTTGAAATTTGCTTAAGATACATACCCAATGCCCTATGAATAATTACTTTCGCTCCAACGTTGATGCAATGGCTAGCTACATTCCTGGTGAGCAGCCTCAACGCGGTACACAGATTATCAAACTCAACAGCAATGAGAACCCCTATCCCCCTTCTCCTGCGGCGCTAGCTGTCCTACAGAATATCGATGGCGAGTGGTTACGACGGTATCCAGAACCTTTCGGTGGGGAGTTTCGGCAAGCTGCAAGTCAAGTTTTAGGAGTTCCTAGCGATTGGATAATTGTCGGAAATGGCAGCGACGAATTGTTGAGTGTGATAATTCGAGCCTGTGTAGAACCTGGGAAGAAGGTAGTTTATCCGATGCCAACTTATGTTTTATATCGCACATTGACAGAAATGCAAGCTGCGGAAATTATTGAGATTCCCTACAACGAGGATTACAGTTTACCTGTAGAAGAACTGGCTGCTGTCAATGGTTCTGTGACATTTATTGCATCACCCAATAGTCCATCGGGGCATCTGGTAGCAACAAATGAACTACGAAAACTAGCCAGTCAGTTATCTGGAGTTTTAGTGATTGACGAAGCTTATGTGGATTTTACCGAAGAGAATGCATTGGCTTTGGTAAAAGAATACGAAAATGTCATCATAATTCGCACTCTATCTAAGGGCTACTCGTTGGCTGGATTGCGCCTGGGATTTGGGGTGGCGAATCCCAAACTGTTGCAGGGATTGTTTAAGGTTAAGGATAGCTATAACATTGATGCGATCGCTTGTGCAATTGGTACGGCTGCTATTACTGACCAAACTTATAAAAATGCTTGTGTAGTAAAGATTAAGGCATCACGGACTCAGTTAGCAACAGACTTAAAACAATTAGGTTTTCATGTGTGGGATTCCCAAACTAACTTTTTGCTGGTACAGCCTCCACAAGGAAACGCGGAGTATCTCTATCAGAAACTGAAGGAAGGGGGAATTTTAATCCGTTACTTCAAGCAGCCTGGACTAGATGATAAATTACGGATCACTGTTGGTACTGATGAACAAAATCAGGCTTTAGTGAAAGCACTAATTTATTTGTTAAAAACTGAACAATAGAACTGTACATAGTAAGTATTTCAGTCCTTAAAACAAGGATTAAAGTCTTGACTACAAATTTGTTTACTGTAATTAAGCCCAGTTGTCTACTATCACAATCTTGAGCAATTCGGCTTTAGCAAAGGAAAAGTGGCGATTTAAGATGACAAGCTTCATTAAAACTTTAACAAACTAAGACGCAAAGAACTTGAATATTTTGTTGCTGTATGAAATAATTCAAACTTATTGCTTTCGTTAACCTCTACTTAATGTTCGACCCTTGTAAATCAAGCATTTAACATTTCACTCCCTTGGTAAGCGATCATTGAAGTTAAAAATTATACTTTTTTTGTCCAAAAAGACTGAGAGATGTTTAGTAAGCATCTGGACTGATGGGTAAATTTATACCTATCAGTTACTTACTTACTATGTCATAAACAGTAGTCTTACATGAGCAGAAAAATCATACTTCCGTAGCAGATATTCAATTATCAGTCCTAAATTATTGAAAAACTGAACAAATTTGCGAGGAATGCCCTAGATAATTAAGGTAGAAATGGATGACAAATTTAGGTTTTAAAAAATCAAACTATATCGCTCAACTAAAAGTTTTATTATTAACATTTTTAATAACAATTATTCCATTTTCTGTAATTTTAATATTTCTCAAATACAAAGCTAAAGTACCTACAGAATATTTGACGAGAGATCCGTCTAGTATACTAATCGCACCTTTTTATCTAGGATTCTTCTCAAATATTGGTATATTATTTTGGTGTTCTTCTGCAACAATCTGTCTCTTTAGTTACGTACTACTCAGAAAAGATATTAGAGCTAAAGAATATTCATCGTTTTTTTTGTTCTCTGGACTCTTGACCTCTTTGTTACTCTTTGATGACTTTTTCTTAATTCATGAGAGTGTCTTTCCCGATTATTTACATATTAATGAGAAGATAGTTTACGCAGGATATGTTGTACTTGTATTGATATTTTTCCTCAAGTTTAAAACAATCCTCAAAAAAACTGAGTTTCTGATTTTGTTATCTGCTCTGATATTTTTTGGGTTATCAATTGTTTGTGATAATATATTCCCTAATATCCCTGCTGCCATAGAAGATACGTTGAAACTAGTAGGAATTACTACTTGGTTTACGTATTTTACAAGGATATGCTTACAACGGGTAAGCAGACTTTTAAGTTTGTCACTTTTAGAGAGACAGTCTTTGTCAAGCGAAGTGTTCAGTATCCGAGAAAAATTTCCAGATTAACTCATTAAACTTGATGACTGGACGTTTATTTCTCTTGGAATGTCCATACTCCTTCATCCCAATCTGACTCTGTTGGAGGTGATTGTAACCAATGCTGACAACGCAGGAGATGCAACATAGCAGCTTTGTCCTGGTTGTCTGCTGCTAAAACTAAGGCAAATTCGGCTCTAGCACGGTTAAAATCGCGCTTGAGGTAATATTCACGTCCTTTGTGATAATGCTCAATGACTTGCAATTTTTCGCTTTCAATCGGGCTGGAACGTAAACCCAGTAATTCATATATAGCTACTGGCTCATTTCTGCCTTTGACACGAATGTAATCTAGTTCCCTAGCCCAAATATGCTCTTGGCAGGGTTTAAAAGTGTTATGGCTAATAATAATGTCGCAACCATATTGTTTACTAACACTTTCTAATCGGGAGCCAAGATTAACACCGTCACCAATGGCGGTAAATTCCATCCGCTTACTAGAGCCAATATTCCCACTAATCACAGTATCTGAGTTGATGCCAATGCCGATTTTAATTCTGGGCTTATCATCTACATAGCGACGTTGATTAAATTCGTGCAGACGAACGCGCATTTCTAAGGATGTTTGCACTGCCATCCAAGCGTGTTCTTCTAATGGTAAAGGAGAACCAAACACAGCCATAATCGCATCGCCGATATATTTGTCCAGAGTACCTTTATGTTTAAAGACTGCCTCCACCATTGATTCAAAATATTCATTGAGCATACTCACCACTTCTTCTGCTTGCAAGTTTTCTGTCAAAGTGGTGTAGCCGCGAATATCAGAAAATAAAATTGAAACTTCTTTGCGATCGCCTCCAAGTTTAGCATCATCTAATTTCAGCAGTTCTTCGGCTAATTCCTGTGTCATATAGCGGTACATCGTACTCTTGAGCCGCTTCTCATCACTGATATCTTCCATCACCACCAGCGCCCCCCGGACTTGCTCGTTGTCGCTAGCATCGGCAATTGTGTTAATGGATAAATTAATACTGTGCTGTTGTGTACCAGTAGTTAAGAGTGTGCGATCGGGGTAATACTGCTGGCGGCCTTTTAAGTCGGCTGCATGTAAAGCATCCTGATACCACTTGCTAAAGTCACCTTCTTTGATACCGATCGCATCAGTAACTAATTTACCTTCTAAACGCTCATCTACTCCCAGTCCTAGCAGACGCTTGGCGCTTTCATTGGCGGCGATAATTAGCCCAGCTTTATCAGTAGAAACCACTCCATTGGAAAGACTACGCAGGATATCCCGTTGCATTTGCTCTTGTTGCTTGACTGTGGCAAACAACTGAGCATTTTGCAATGCTACTCCTGCTTGAATATTAAAAGCTTCCATGAATTCTTCATCGTTGCGGTCAAAGCTAGCTTGGAAGCAGTCGGGAGCTTTAGGCCAATCAGCTGGATTATAGGGTGGAAAATCACCACTTTTCTTTTTATTTACGAGTTGGGTAACACCAATCAGTTGTTGATCGGCGTTGAATACTGGCATACAAAGCAAGCTACAGGTACGATAGCCATTTTGCTGGTCGAGTAGTTTGGCTGTATCAGAATCAGGATGGTGGTACAAATCAAAGGCAATATTTAGTTTTTTGCCAGAAGCCGCTACTATACCAGCAAAGCCTTTACCTACAGGGACTCGCAACTCTTTAGTTGAACCATCATCTTGGGTGATTTTCGTCCATAATTCATGGCGATCGCGGTCTATTAACCATAGTGTACTGCGATCGGCATTCATCAGTTCCTTGGCTTCATCCATCACCCGCTTTAGGGTGTCCTCTAAGTCGAGGCTGCTTTGAGAGAGGGACTTGATGGCCTTCATGAGCGCCGCCACTGCTCTTTGTTTTTGGGTGGCGACATAAAAAGAGCGCGACGATTCTAAAATCAGGCGAATCGAAGGGGCAAATTCTTGAAATAATTGTTCGTCAGCAGAGAGAAAACCTTTGGTATCAACGCGCTCTGCAAGGGGAGCATCATGAATATTGCCAGATTTTAATTTATTCAGTAATTGTACTACTGCAACTAACTGCCCATGTTCATTTAAGAGCGGCAAAGCCAACATGGTGTAGGTGCGGTAGCCAGTTCTTTTTTCTTGTTCTTGGGCAAAATGCGATCGCGGATCGTTATAAAAATCAAAGGGAATATTGATAACTTGTTTGAAAGTAGCAACTTCCCCAGCAATCCCTTTATCGGCGGGGATGCGAATTTCTAAAGAGCGATCGCCTTCACCCTCAGCTAAAATCGACCAGAGTTCTTGTTTTTCTTCATCCAATAAAAATATCGTTGTCCGATCTGCCCCCAGTAATTCGCCGGTTTTCAGGGTAATCGAATGCAACATTTCTTGCAGAAGAGTTTCAAACCCCTGAGAATCCAGCATTGATAGGGTTTGATGGACAATCTGTAATTTTTGCTCGACATCCTGAACGACCTGCTTAAAAGTATCCTGAGTCAGGGGAGCAAGAAACGTAGAAAAATTTCCTTTCCTTGTGGCAAGAGCGCCCACAGGAGCAGAATTTGTTTGTAATTCGAGGTTTTCTTGGTTGTGAACACCAATAATCAAATCGGTGGTTTCCCCATAACTTCCTTGATACACTGACATAACTGGTATTTTGTATAGCAGGATGAGATTTTAAATTTAAGAATGAGATGAAATTTATGTAAGTTGTGCTAAAAGCAACAATGGTTCGATATTATCCATAGTTTAATCGCTTGTTTAGCTAGCGTCATCCTGTGAATAACGGTGGAAATTGATTACTAACAGCCATATTTTGACCAAAACCCTTTCCCACTGACGGATACAGATGATAAATAGAGGGTCAGACCCCTCTGATTTAACCGATAAAACAATGCTATCCGTATCTCTTAGTGAGCAGATCCAGACCTATCTCCGAGATGCTACGCAAACAAAGTCGGGCTAGTAGTCTGTTAATAAGATCCCCGACTTCTTAAAGAAGTCGGGGATCTGCTCACCCTCAGCTATCAGAATTAATGAGATGAATCACTAGAGCCGTTGACTACAACCTTTTAATTAACGAGCCGATCGCCTTTACCAATTCTTCTGGATCTACAGGTTTGGAAATATGTTGTTGAAACCCGACAGCGATCGCTTGCTGATAATCCATCTCTCCAGCATAGGCAGTTAAAGCGATCGCGGGAATTGTGCCACCTTGCTCTGGTTCTAGACTCCTGATCTGTCGCATCAACATATAACCATCCATTTCTGGCATCCCAATATCGCTAATAATCAAATTTGGCTGCGATTGACTCAGTGCAGTTAAAGCTGCAATGGCTGAGGCTACAGATGTCACAGTTGCCCCATATTGCTCCAGCATAAAGGGCAAAAATTCTCGCATATCTGCGTCATCATCCACTACTAGAATCTCTAAGTCAGCCAAGGGTAAGGACTGATCTGGCAGCAGTGAGGAGGTATTTATTTTATCTTTGATTCCTTTACTTTCATTTTGTAAACATGGAAGTCTAACAGTAAAAGTTGCTCCTTGTTCTTCGCCCAGGCTTTCTGCTTGAACAGTTCCCCCGTGAAGTTCTACAAGATGTCGGACGATCGCTAATCCTAAACCCAAACCGCCGAATTGTCGGGTTGTAGCTCCATCTGCTTGACGGAAATAATCAAAGACATAAGGTAAGAACTCAGGTGTAATCCCTTTCCCTGTGTCAGTTACGCAGATTTGTACCTGTGAGCCAACCTGCTCTAATTTAATTTTTACCTGTCCCTTACTAGGAGTAAACTTAATGGCATTGGAAAGAATATTCCAAATAATTTGTTGCAATCGATTGGCATCACCTAAAACTGCCCCGACACCAGATTCAAAAATTGCCTGAATCTCAATGGATTTAGCCTGTGCTGATAAACGCACTGTTTCAATCGCAGCTTCAATGACTGATATCAAATTAATCGGGCCGAAATTAAGGCTCAACTTACCCTGAAGGATGCGGGAAACATCAAGTAAATCTTCAATCAATTGGGTTTGTAACTTGGCATTGCGCTCAATAGTTTCGAGGGCGCGATCGCTTGTTGCTTGGTCAAGTTTGCGACTCCGCATCAGTTTTGTCCAACCTAGAATCGGGTTGAGCGGTGTTCTCAGTTCATGGGATAGCACGGCTAAAAATTCATCTTTGATGCGATTTGCTGATTCAGCAGCATTTCGCGCCGTTAGTTCGGCTTCGTAAAGGTGGGCGCGAGCGATCGCTTGGGCGCATTGTTGAGCAACAGCTAAGAGAAACGCTTGATCTTCTCCATTAAGTAGTTGAAGTTGGGCAAACCCTAAAGTTATACCTCCCACTGCCGAACCCTCCACCATCAAAGGTATAGAAATCCAGGCATCAATGTCATATTGGGCGTAAGCTTCAGCTAGATGAGGGTAACGAGCTATTCTATTTTGTTTCGATTCAGCCCAAGCAGGTTGTCCAGTTCGCACAGCTTCGGCTAAAGGGGAAGGTGAATCAATAGGAAAATTTCGCCAAGCGTCTACCAAATCTTGCTTATAGCCAACCGCCTGCACAATTTCTAGTTCAGTCTTGTTTTCATTTACTAAGGCGACGAGGGCAGAATTGGCTCCCAAGGCAGCCATACTCTGTTCTACAATGACCTCAGACACTTGGGCTGGTGTCAGCGATTCTGAAAGGGCAGCTGTGATGGATTGAAGACGGGCAATTCGCTCTAAAGCTCGCTCTGCCGTTTTTTGGGCTTGCTGCGCTTCTTGGTAAAGGCGGGCATTATCGATGGCGATCGCCGCTCGATGGGCAATATCTTCAGCTAGTGACAAGTCAGCCGTGCTGTAACGACGTTCTGATTCCTCTGTAAAAAAGGAAATTACACCAAAAATTCTTTCTCGTGCCATTAAGGGCAACATTATACAAGACTTTAAACCGATTTCACGTATAATCCTTAGATGTTCTGCATCTGGGATGCTTTTTGCTAATAGTGCATCTGAGATTTCAGTTACCATTTCAGGAATTCCTGTACGCAGTACTTTAGGAACGCCTCCCGGTTCATCTAACTTTCTCGGATAATCCTGATGAAGTTGCCAACCGAGTTTAACTTTCTCTGGATCTCGGTGAGCAACTGCTACCCGATTAATTGATTGGTTGTCTTGTAGCAGATCAACGCTGCACCAATCGGCAAAATAGGGCACAACCAAGTTTGCCACACTTGCTAGCGTGCTTTCGTAATCGAGAGAAGAAGCAAGTGTGGCACTGACTTGAGCCAAAAATGCTGCTCGTTGCTGATCGGCTTCTGCTTCTTGTCGGGCCGTTTGCTCTTGAATTAGTTGGATACGTTCGGCTTCAGCTTGTTTGCGATCGCTAATATCAAGTACAACGCCACTCATGTGTGTAGCTTTACCTGCTTCGTTGAAAAAGGCTTTTCCCCGACAGGCTAGGTAGCGAATACTGCCATCATCTCGAATAATTCGATATTCTAAATCATGCTCTACGCCTTCATTAATGGCTCGGCTCAACGATTGAGCTAGTAATGGGCTATCATCTGGATGTAGACGAGCTAAAATCGCGTCAGCAGTGCCACCAAAAGTTTCAGGTGTTAACCCAAATAGTTGATAAACCTGCTCATCCCAGTCAAATAGATTATTGGAGATATCCCAACTCCAAACGCCGATTTTGCCAGATTTCAATGCCAAGTTTAGTTGTTCTTGGCTGTTTTCTAAACCTTGATAAAGACGAGCATTTTCTAAAGAGATAGCAATTTGAACTGTCAAAATCTCTAGTGCGGAAAGTTTTTCCTGTGTAAAAGCACTAGGAATGAGATTGTTTTCTAAATATAAAATTCCAAGTAATTTTGACTGGCGTGCGATCGGTAAACAAAGTACGGATTTAGGTTGTTTTTGGATTACATACTCGTCTCTCGAAAACAGATTTTCTTCAGTGGCATTTTGCAAAATCACTGTTTCTTGAGTTCGTTGAACATAATTCAGTATTGATTGCGGAATGAATTGTGAAATTTCACCTTGAAATACGGGTCGATAAACATTGAGTTTTTCAGCCTGGGGATTAACTTTAGCTTCTACTTCAATTACCAAATTTTGCTCGTTTTCAAGTAATAAATAACCGATTTCTGCTCCTGCTTGCTCGATCGCAATCTGCATTAATGTCTTCAACAACCGCGAAAATACAATTTCACTAGATATAGTTTGAGAAGCTTTAACTATTGATAAAAAGTCCAAATGCTCACCTGTGCTGAAAAACGTTTCGTTAGGGACAAGCTGTTGTGGTGGTAATAACTGAGGATAGGATTCTTCCAGATGCTTAACTTTAGCAGATGCTTCCCAGCGCAAATATCCATTTTTAGCTTCTTGTAAATAGGTTTTGGCAATTAATTCAAACTTGCGCTCCAAGTAAAACTTAGCGCCTAGCTCATTAGCTAAAGCTTCATATTGCACAAATCCCTGTTCGCGGGCTGAAGCAATTGATTGCTCGTACAGGCGCATTGCTTCCAAATCTCGACCTTGAATTCGAGCTATTTCAGCAGCTACTAATTGAGACTTGTGCAAAAAGTTTTCAGGACAGTGGTTCGCCCAGTATTGCAATTGCTTCTGATGGAATTCTAGGGATTGTAAAAACTTTTCTTGCTCTTGACAGGATACTATTGGATAAAGAGCAGTTAGAGTCAGTGAGTAATATAAAATGTAATCTGTTTCAATTAGTGATGCTAGTGTTCTAATTGGAAGATTAGACAGTTTTAAAGCAGAGTTAAATGCCTCTGTATATTTTTCATAAGTAAAAAATATTATTAATTTAATAATATGATAAAAAATAATTCCACTGACAAAATCTGCATCTGTAATTATAGATAAAGCGGATGATTCATCAAATTTATCATTGCTGAGAGTCAGATTGTGGTGAGTCAGCCCGCGCAGATTCATCAGTAGCATTTGCTGTAGTTTGATTGTCTGATAGACAGTCTCATGCTTAGACTGACGGGCAAATGCAGTATATTTTTCTAGCGATTTGGATGTTTCTGCAAGTGGAAAACCTAGCTGGATAATTTGCCACGAGCCTTGATAACCATTGTAGTTCGCCATCGTCACATCACCAGCTTCCACACAACCGATAAATCCCTGCTCTAAAAATGGAATATCGGTAGCAATATGGTTACACCAAACGTTAATATGACTTCCATGAATATGCAGAATAACTCCTCTAAGCTTCAAGTCATGTAACTTTTCATTTAATTGAATTGTCATCTTAGAAAATTCGTACCCCGTAGGAATATCATGGAAGATGGAAACCAATAACATGGCATACATGCTGTAGGCAAAACAGGAATCTTCCGTATTTCCAAACTTGAGCGAGTAGTTAACTGCCTTAAGTACGACTAAGGGAAAGAGATCGGGTCTACCAAGATAAGTAGGTGGGCCCAAAGTCGTCAACAGACTAATGACTGTTTTAATATTTGGATCTTGGATTACTATAGAATTAATTAAATCGGAGACTTGTCTATTACCTAGATTAGTTAATACTTGGTTTTTTTCAATTGCGATCGCAGCTTGCACTTCCTCTTTTGTATCAGGGAATGCCACCCCAAAAAGTTTTAAAGCTTTTAATCCCAATATCAGCGCTCCTTCATACCTCCCTGCAACTTGATAGAGTCTGATTTGCAGCATATAAATATTAGATTTATCTATATAAGATGCTGCTTTACTGAATAGTATTTCAAATAGTTCTTCCGCCTGTCCTAAATTTCCCGTTAAAAATTCACACTCAGCTAGTTCTCTGAATAGCGTAAATGTTTGTTCATATTGTTCAATCCAGGCATTTTCCACTAAAAGATTTATGGCGACGCTAAAAAACTTTTTAGCAGGAGTATAGGCTGTAGAGGCTTTTGCCTTTTTAGCAGCAATTATATTCAACCGGATCAATTCATCTTTTTCTGCCTGTTCAATAATTAGATCCACAGCTAAATTGAGTTGATTGACTAAATCAAAGATTTGCTCGTTAACTTTTTCATAACTAGCATTCTTCAGCAAAAGTCGCCCAATTCTCAGATGAACTTCTAACTTTGATTCATCCGCAATTAAAGAGTATGCAGCTTGCTGAACTCGATCATGATAGAAACGATAGTTTTTCTGAGCATTTTCATCTGACTCTATGGGGATAATTAATCCTCTTAAAATTGCTTCAACAAGTGCGTTTGCTGTTTCTTCAATAGATTGTTCACCAACGACCGCTAAAATTTCTAAATCAAAACGATTACCAATACAGGAGGCTAACTTCAGCACCTCTTGAGTTACAAATGGCAGTTTTTGCATCCGTACAAGCATCAAACTGACAATATTATCTGTAATTACTTGGGCTTCAATTTGAGCTAAATTCCATTGCCACCCCCCTTTACTTCCCCCCTTACTAAAGGGGGATTGAGGAGGGTCAAAATTCAACATATTTTCTTGATGCAGTGTTTTCAGAAACTCATTGACAAAAAAAGGATTACCATCGGTTTTTTGGATAATCAATTGAGCAAGAGGTTCTACTCGTTCTGCTGAACTATGCAATGTATCAGCAATCAACTGATTTATATAAACAAGATTCAAGGGAGTAAGAATAATTTTAGTTATTCTTGCTCCATAGTGGGAAACCTTCTCCATCATCAAACTAAAGGGATGCATAACATCTACTTCATTATCTCTATAGGCTAAAATGAAGCAGAGATACTGGATATTAGACTCAGTAATGACGGTTTGAATTAAATTCAAAGTAGCGCTGTCTGCCCACTGCATATCATCTAAAAAAACAGTGAGTGGATGCTCTTTTTGAGCAAAGACACTGATAAAATTCTGAAACACTAAATTAAATCGGTTTTGAGATTCAGCAGGCCCCAACTCTGGTATAGGTGGCTGTTCTCCAACGATTAATTTAACTTCTGGAATTACATCGGCGATTAATTTACCATTGTTTCCTAATGCTGCTTGTATTTGCTTTTTCCAATTGGCAAGTTGATCTTTAGGCTGCGTTAAAATTTGTCGAGCCAGTGTTTGAAAAGCTTGAACAATGGTGGAATAAGGTATATCTTGTTTGTACTGGTCAAACTTACCACAGATAAAAATCCCGCGTTCTCTTACAATGGGCTTGTGAATCTCCTTTACTACAGAAGATTTACCAACCCCAGCATAGCCAGAGACGCACACAATTTCTGGTTTTCCTTGGCTAACAACTCGCTCAAATGCTTGGAGAAGCTTGGCAATTTCTTGTTCTCGCCCATACAATTTTTGGGGAATTTGAAAGCGCTCTGAGATATCTTGCTCACCCAAAATAAAAGATTGAATTTCTCCAGTTGTCTCCAATTGCTCTAAGCATCGTTCCAGATCAAATTGCAAACCTAAAGCATTTTGATATCTCTGTTCTGCAACCTTCGACAGCAATTTGATAATGATGTCACAGAGCATTTGAGGAATATCAGAATTGAGCTTTTTCGGAGATGGGGGAGATTTGGCAATATGACAATGCACCCACTCTAATGGGTCTTTGCCTTGAAATGGTAGCTGACCTGTGAGCATTTCATAAAAGGTGACTCCCAGTGAATACAAATCGCTACGATGGTCAATTCCCCTATTCATCCGCCCGGTTTGCTCAGGTGATAGATATGGTAAACTGCCCTCAATGCAACTGGAACTGCTAACCATTTGCTGCTGGTATGGAATGAAAGTAGCAATTCCAAAATCGGCAATTTTAACCTGACTGGTTTCGAGGTTAACTAAGATATTTTGTGGCTTAATATCTTTGTGGACAATGTTATGAGTGTGAATTTGTGCGATTTTGCTGGTGATTTCAATAGCAATCTTTAAGAACGAAACAGGTTCTTGAAATTGGTCTAGTAACTGGTCAAGCGATCGCGCCTCAAAATCCTCCATAATCAAATAAGGGATTCCCTGATGCATCTCTAAGGCGTAAGCTTTGACTGCGGCGGCGATATTTAACCTTTGTGCGATCGCATACTCATGTTTGAGTTGTTCGATATTATTGGGTGTACACTGTTCTGGACGCAACCCTTTAATAATTACCGGACACTGGTCTTCAACCTTAATTCCACGGTATATGACTGCTTTTA
The DNA here is from genome assembly GCF_034931145.1 of Nostoc sp. UHCC 0252. Lineage (NCBI taxonomy): Bacteria > Bacillati > Cyanobacteriota > Cyanophyceae > Nostocales > Nostocaceae > Nostoc > Nostoc sp. UHCC 0252. Next base: position 41,814 of record NZ_JAYGHE010000019.1, read on the forward strand.
CCCCTGCTTTTAACAAAGTAACAATTTCAAATCCGGGTAATGCAATCATCATGCTAAATGCTCCAGCAGTGCTTCTTCCGAGATAATTCGGGCTTAATTGTATTTTAGATACATTTCTTTGGCCAGATGAAATTTAGATGATATCAAGTTCGGATCGCCACTTCTACTGATTTTACAGACAAAAATAAGCTAAAATTCAAGCAGAGTAAGCATTTCCACCTCAGAAACTCCTCATGCTCGATAATCTGCAAACCCAAATTTACCAATTAGAACAATTTGCCAACAGCCTCGTTTCTAACCAACTGACACACCTGAGCGTGGTCAGCGTTGGTATTATCTTTGCAGCTGGCTTGCTCACCAGTCTCACACCCTGTATGCTTTCTATGCTGCCAATTACTATTGGTTACATCGGCGGTTATGAAGCCAAAAACCGCTTACAAGCAGCTGCCCAATCAACTTGGTTTGCTTTTGGATTAGCAACTACATTAGCAGGGATGGGCATTACAGCAGCTTTTGTGGGAAAAGTCTACGGTCAAGTGGGAATTGGTTTGCCGATTATCGTCAGCATTATTGCCATTCTGATGGGGCTGAACTTACTAGAAGCACTACCTTTACAATTTCCATCCTTGGGCGAAACGAATTGGATTTCTCAAGATTTACCGCCAGGATTGCGTTCCTATTTGCTGGGGCTGACTTTCGGCTTAGTCGCATCCCCTTGTAGCACACCTGTTTTAGCTAGTTTGTTGGGTTGGATTGCCAATACACAAGACTTAATTTTAGGCGCTGTTTTGCTACTTTCTTATACAGCCGGTTATGTAGCACCCTTGATTTTGGCGGGTACTTTTACAGCTTCAATTAAAAAGTTACTAGAATTGCGTCGCTGGTCTGGTTGGATTAACCCAGTTAGCGGGGCGCTGTTGGTAGGATTCGGTGTGTTTTCCTTAATTTCTCGGATTCCCCTTGGCAGTTTTTAATATCAATACCTTTGTTAGATTTTACACCTAATGACTATAGAAGATTCCGCATCCAAAGAATTAAAATGGTGGGCAATACCTGGGCAGTACTTACGGCAAGAGCTTTTACCCGTACTGACCGACTTACGATTAGCGATCGCACTACTGCTATTGATTGCCATCTTTAGCTCCACCGGTACTGTAATTGAGCAAGGTCAGTCACCCGCATTTTACCAGAGCAATTACCCAGAACATCCCGCTTTATTTGGTTTCCTAACTTGGAAGGTAATTCAGGTAGTTGGATTAGACCATGTATATCGTACTTGGTGGTTTCTCGCATTACTGATTTTATTCGGTACTAGCTTAACTGCTTGTTCATTTACCCGGCAGTTACCAGCCTTAAAAGCTGCCCAACGCTGGAAATATTACGAAGAACCACGACAATTTCAAAAATTAGCTTTAAGTGCAGAACTAGATAATGGTTCCCTGAATTCTCTGAGCGAAATATTACAGAAACGCCGCTATAAAATTTTTCCAGATCAAGAAAAAGAAAATATCCTCTACGCCCGCAAAGGAATAGTCGGACGCATCGGCCCAATTATCGTTCATATTGGCATCGTCGCTATTTTGCTAGGGGGAATTTGGGGGGCGATGACTGGGTTTATGGCTCAGGAAATGATTGCTAGTGGCGATACATTTCAAGTGACAAATATTGTCGATGCTGGCCCTTTAGCAGCCCAAATCTCGAAAGATTGGTCTGTGCGCGTCAATCGTTTTTGGATTGATTACACTCCATCTGGTGGCATCGATCAATTTTATTCCGATATGTCTGTCCTGAATCAGCAGGGAGAGGAAGTTGACCACAAGAAGATTTTTGTCAACGAGCCTCTGCGCTATCGGGGCATAACCTTCTACCAAACTGATTGGGGAATTGCAGGTGTTCGCGTTCAATTCAACAACAGCCCGATTTTTCAATTACCAATGGCGCTATTGAACACCAACGGAAAAGGGCGCATTTGGGGAACCTGGGTTCCTACGAAACCGGATTTGAGTGAGGGTGTCTCTTTGCTAGCGAAAGACTTGCAAGGGATGGTATTAATTTATGATCCCCAGGGGAAATTAGTTGATACTGTCCGCGCTGGGATGTCTACCCAAGTCAATGGGGTGAATCTGAAAATTCTGGATATCATTGGCAGCACTGGGTTACAAATTAAAGCCGATCCAGGTATACCAATTGTTTACTCAGGTTTTGGATTGCTAATGTTGGGTGTGGTGATGAGTTATTTTTCTCATTCGCAAATCTGGGCATTGCAAAAAGGCGATCGCTTATATGTTGGTGGCAAAACTAACCGCGCCCAAGTTGCTTTTGAACAAGAGGTTTTAGATATTTTAGATCGGCTGAGTTCCCAGCCAAAAGGTGAGGAGAAAGAGGCGGCGATTGAAGTTTAAAGGTAAAAAAAGCCTTGGCGACTAGAAGTCGCGGCTACACAGACAAAACCCACCTTCGTGGGTTAAAAACCATAAATCATCACAAAGACGCGATAAATCGCCGTTTGTAGAGACGGCGATTCATCGCGTCTCTTGCTTGCAATTAAAAACAACCGTGTTGTCAGCTACAGTTATATTCCAGCAAAGTAAGCAACAATATTAATGAATAACTAGAAATGCAGCCCCACCCGTAAAAGATGCTGCCGTTTCATGAAACCCAGAATTATTGTTTGTGGCTTAGGACGTACCGGATATAAAACCTTTCGTTTGCTGAGACATCAGGGGGCCTTCGTTGTTGGCATTCATCATCAATCTATCCCTGGCGAAACGGCAGGAGATGTGATTGTTGGTGACTTACAAGCAGCTTCCACCCTAACAGCAGCAGGGATTCAACAGGCACACACTATAGTCATCGCCGGATCTAAAGATGCTCTAAATTTGTCTATTATGATGCAAGCGCGGGTACTGAATCCCCAGATTCGGATTATCAACCGTTTTTATAATACAAATTTGGGAGAACGCCTAGATCAAAGTTTGCCAGACCATTTGAGTATGAGTGTTGTGGGATTAGCAGCACCCGTATTCACCTTTGCAGCACTGGGAAACCGAGCGATCGGACAAATCAAATTATTTCACCAAACTTGGCCAATTCACGAAGAATACATCGATGAAAACCACTTCTGGAGAGGTTTAAAGCTGAGTGAATTATGGGAAGACCGATCGCGGATGCTAATTTATTACTTGCCAGTAAAAGGTGAGATGGATGTGGTATCAGCTGTCATATCTAGACAAGAGATTCAAGTAGGCGATCGCTTAATTATTGGTACACAACCCCGCATCCGTTCTCCCCGAAGATCGTTGATTAAAAAACTGCTGAAAGCTATGACTAATTTTAAGCAGTTTCAGCAACACGGGCAATCAGTATTGGTGGGTGCTGTTGTGTTACTTGCAGTTATTGCGATCGCTACACTCACCTATATGTCGGCTGAATTGAGCTTGTCTCCTGTCGATGCTCTATACTTTTCTGTAGGCATGATTACAGGAGCGGGTGGTAATGACAAAGTAGTAGAAAATGCTCCTAACAGTATCAAGTTATTTACTGTTGTAATGATGTTGGTTGGAGCAGTGGTCATTGGTATTTGGTATGCAATGCTCACCGATTTTGTCTTAGGAAGCCGCTTTAAACAATTTTGGGATGCAGCCAGAATACCCCAGCGATATCACTATATTGTTTGTGGCTTGAGTGGTATTGGGGTGAGAATTGTCCAGCAACTCCACGCTAGTGGACATGAAGTTGTAGTAGTAGAACCCGACTCCAACAACAAATATATCAACACCGCCCGCGAACTAGGTATACCCGTCATTCAAGGCGATGCCAGTTTCCGTACAATACTTAAATCCAGCAATATAGACTCTGCCGCCGCCGTACTTGCTGTTACTAGTAATGATGCTACCAACCTAGAAATTGCCCTCAAAGCCAAAGGCTTGACACCAAGCATTCCAGTGATTGTTCATTATGCCGATCCCGATTTTGCCGGCATAGCGCAACAGCTATTTGGCTTCGAGGCAGTGCTGAGTCCGGCTGAACTAGCAGCCCCAGCTTTTGCTGCTGCTGCACTAGGGGGACGCATCCTTGGCAACGGCATCACAGCCGATAGTCTTTGGGTAGCTTTTGCAACTGTGATTACACCTTTACACGCCTTTTGTGGTCAGTGGGTCAAAGATGTAGCCATGTCTGCTGACTGTGTACCTTTGTACGTAGAAACGAATCACCAAACCCTTCACGGCTGGGATTTATTAGAGACAAACCTCAGTGCTGGTGATGTTTTGTATATGACTATGCCAGCGACACGGCTATATCAATTGTGGCGAGACGAGCAAGTTTGCGAAACACACGCTTAAATAATTCGTAATTCGTAATAGAGCCTCCGGCACGCTACGCGGTTTTCATGCCCAAAGGGCTGTACGTAATTCGTGATTAATATACTACTTCCCACTCTAATACTGTTCGGTTAAGGCAAAAGACGCGATGAATCGCCGTCTCTACAATAATCATTCTTTTGTAGAGACGGCGATTTATCGCGTCTTTATGATGATTTATCGAGTCTTTGTGATCTAAAATTTTCATCAAAAAACCTTAACCAAACCGTATTTTTCCTACTTCCCACTCCCATTTATTTGTTAACTACTCGTTGTTGATATTCTTGCTCAGTAATCATATCGAGAGTGTTTTCTAGACGATCTACAAATACGATACCGTCGAGATGATCGTACTCGTGTTGAAAAATCCGAGCGATAAAATCGGTTAATTCTTGCTTTTGTAAATTGCCTTGACAGTCGGTGTATTCAACTTCAATAGATTTATATCTAGGAACTAATCCTCTAATTCCGGGAACACTTAAACAACCTTCCCAATCTTTAATAACTTCAGTTGAATGAGCAATAATTTTGGGATTAATCATAGCAGTAGGTTCCATTTCCGGCGCATTGGGATACCTAGCATTAGGGCGGGAAGCCACAATGAATAAACGATAAGATTGTGCTACTTGAGGCGCAGCAATTCCCACGCCGTTAGCGTTGGCAACAGTGGCGATTAAATCTTCAATTAATTTTTGGATCTGCTCATCCTGAATATTCTCAACCCAAGCAGCTTTTTGGCGCAATGTTGGATTGCCTAATTGAATAATTGGCGCTAATTCAGTCATGATAAAACTCATTTTGGGAATTGGGAATGGAGAGTAGAGTAAGTATGTCAGTTATTTTTCAAATGACAAATGACAAATGACCAATGACAAATATTATCCTTCACGTGTCGCAGGCAAAGGAGCAGGTCGGACTTCTACTTGAACTATTTGTCCATTGCGTTCCACTTCTATTGGTAAGGGAGTACCGATTTTGCTATTTTCTACTAGCCTTTGTACTTGATCAATTTTAGTAACAGGCTGGTTATTAATGCTTTTAATCACATCACCGACTCGTAGCCCAGCCGTTGATGCAGGCGATCGCGGCACAATCTCAATGAGCAAAACGCCGTCATCTGCTGTAAGATTTAAGCGATCGCCTGCTCTATTTTTTATTTTTTCTCTAATTTCTGGTGTCAGTGTCACCATCTGCACACCTAAATAAGGATGATCCACTTTGCCTGTAGCAATTAATTCCTGGGAAATTCTTTGTACGGTGTTAATCGGGATAGCAAATCCCAAACCTTGAGCGCCACGGATAATAGCCGTATTCATCGCAATTACCTGTCCGCGAGTATTAAGCAATGGCCCACCAGAATTACCAGGGTTAATCGCTGCATCCGTTTGAATGTAATCAACCCGCTTGTCACTAGCACCGATATCGCTACCAGAACGACCTGTAGCACTAATAATCCCAGAAGTGACGGTATTATTCAAGCCTAAAGGGTTGCCAATAGCTACTACTGCCTCTCCCGGTTGCAAGGAATCAGAATTACCCACAGCTAGGGTAGGCAGATTATTAGCATTAATTTGAATTACAGCCACATCCGTTACCCCATCTTCACCTAGCACTTTCCCGTCAAAAGCGCGGCCATCTTTAAGTGTGACAGTCACTCTATCAGCACCATCTACCACATGGGCATTGGTCAAAATCTGCCCTGAAGAATTAATGATAAATCCAGAGCCGCTACCCTGTTCTACCCTTTGTCTAGCCCGTGGCGCACTGTCTCCAAAAAACCGCCGGAAAAATGGATCGTTAAATTCATTTGGTACGCGAGAAGTAATGGTTCGGGAAGAATCAATGCGAACTACCGCAGGCCCCACATTTTGTACTACTTTTACCACAAAATTAGGATCTCCAGACGAAGAGAAAATCGGCGGAGGGACAAGTACTGGGTTGGGTTCTGTTGTCTGTTGAGCTTGAGTCTCACTTTGTCGAGTCTCAAAAGTCCTAGCAGGTAGAAGAGAGCAGCTTCCCAAGAACACCACTGTTAACCCATACAAGAGTATCCACAACCTCTTGGGCAAACCCCTGGTATCAAGATTGTTGGCTGCTAAATCATGGTTTGTTGTCTTCATGTGTCGTTGCTTCTCCGTATCAGTCAGTGGATGTTAGAATCTTGCCTACTGGGTATGTCCCAAAATGATTACAAGTTAAAAGCTTATTCTAGGTTTAGTTTGTCTGGATGCTAAATTGATGCTTTCTCTTCTATTGTGACAATTAGCAGCAAAGGTGGTGGATAATGGAAATTCCCATAGAGAGTCTGTGGAGTCAGGTACTAGAGCGCTTACAGCTTGAGCTATCCCGGCCTACCTTTGAAACTTGGATCAAAACTGCTAGTGCGGAGCGATTAGAAAATAATTGCTTGGTAATCCGCACTCCTAACCCATTTGCTCGTAATTGGTTACAAAAGTACTACATCAATACCATTGCTCATGTAGTACAAGATATTCTCGGTCATCCTGTAGGAATTTACATTACTGTTGCTCAAGGTGATGAAGTTGCTCATTTTAGTGAACGAGAGGTTTCTTGGGAATCACAAAATCCTAGCAGTATTCCAGAATCCTTACCTCATAGCAATCATAAAACTACTGAATTAAACTCTAAATATGTCTTTTCCCGATTTGTAGTTGGTGCTAATAATCGCATGGCTCATGCTGCTTCTTTAGCAGTTGCAGAATCTCCAGGTAAAGAGTTTAATCCTTTATTTTTATGCGGTGGCGTAGGTTTAGGTAAAACTCATCTGATGCAAGCTATTGGTCATTATCGCTGGAAAATTTCACCCGATTGTAAAATATTTTATGTTTCTACTGAACAGTTTACTAATGATTTAATTACAGCGATTCGTAAGGATAGTATGCAAAGTTTTCGAGAACATTACCGGGCTGCTGATGTTCTATTAGTTGATGATATTCAGTTTCTGGAAGGGAAGGAATACACTCAAGAAGAATTTTTTTATACTTTTAATACTTTACACGAAGCTGGTAAACAAGTTGTAATTGCTTCCGATCGCCCTCCTAACCAGATTCCGAGTTTACAAGAACGTCTGTGTTCTCGCTTTTCTATGGGGTTAATTGCAGATATCCAAAAGCCGGATTTAGAAACGAGGATGGCAATTTTGCAGAAAAAAGCCGAGGATGAAAATATTCGTCTTCCCCGCGATGTGATTGAATATATTGCTTCTAACTATACTTCTAATATTCGAGAATTAGAAGGTGCTTTAATTCGGGCGGTGGCTTATATTTCCATTTGGGGTTTACCGATGACGGTGGAAAATATTACACCAGTTTTAGAACCGCCTAACGAAAAAATGGCAGCTACCCCAGAAGCAATTTTAAAGGTGATAGCGGATAATTTTGATGTTTCAATAGATGACCTCAAAAGTAACTCACGGCGAAGAGAGATAAGCTGGGCGCGTCAATTAGGGATGTATCTGATGCGTCAACACACATCTTTGAGTTTGCCGAGAATTGGCGAGGAGTTTGGTGGTAAAGACCATACAACGGTAATCTATAGTTGCGATAAAATTACTCAACTCCAAGAGAGCGATCGCACTTTAGCACAAACCATCCGCCAACTTAGCGATCGCATCAATATGACTAGCCGTTCTCAAAAACCATCCTGAAGATTTATTTAAAGTTTTCCACAACCAGCAGTCTGAATTATGAGCTTTGACGGGTGAAGAATTAGTCAAGAATATTAAGTAACGTCTAAAAATTGATTAAATTTAACTTAGATTGTGCAAAAAACTGGGGAAAACTTGATATTCTACAGTGAAAAGTTAATTAAGTATAATTACCTTGTGGAAAAACTCAAGTACTTTTCCACAAGTTTTCCACAAGGTAAACTTGCCTAACTATTTATTAACCACAACTCGAAAAGCCATGTTGTAACTTAAATCATGTGGGACGGCAAATTGATTTTTAGTTGAGTTGCAACCACAACCCGAAAACCCAAGCCACCGAGCCTACTGTTACGCACGATATTGCCCCGAAACGCCGAGCGGCAACCCACAGGGCTGTCGCCCCACGAACCACCACGCAGGCTGCGATTATTATTCTCATGATCCCAAAAGCTGCCGTCTGTTGGCGCTCCGTTATAATTTTCGTGCCAAGCATCCTGACACCATTCCCATATATTGCCATGCATATCAAATAAACCAAAGGGGTTTGGTGGAAATTGTCCAACATCTGTTGTCTGCTGACGAAATTCACCCTTCGTCCCAGAATTATAAATGTTGTCTCCGTTATAATTTGCTAAATCAGTTGTAATCGTCTCACCAAAATAAAATGGGGTAGTCGTTCCCGCACGACAAGCATATTCCCATTCTGCCTCACTAGGCAAGCGATAGGTTTTCCCAGTCTTGTTAGACAATCTGGCACAAAACTCAATTGCATGATCCCAAGACACTTGTTCAACAGGTCGATTAGCGCCTTTAAAGTTGGATGGTTCAGGATTTAAATCAATATTTACCTTTTTCAGCGCAGCTACAATAGCCCATTGGCTTTGTGTGACTGGAAATTTCCCCATGAAAAAAGGTTGAACGGTGACGGTGTGCTGTGGACTTTCAGAATAGGATCGTTCTGGTTCATTCTCTGGGGAACCCATCAAGAATTTTCCACCAGGAATTGCAACCATTTCCAGAACTACACCATTACCCAAATTTTCTGTAAAAAGCTTTGCTTGCTGTTGTTGCGGAAGCTTTTCTACTTGCTGTTGTTGGGGAAATTTTTCTGCTTGCCATTTTTGATACTCTATTTCTTGCTCCTTTTCTAAGCGAACTGCATCTCCATCTTTAAGCCCATAGTGCTGTTGTAATTTCTTGAATTCATTTTTAGCTTTTTCATTTAATGGATATCCTTGCTCATCTACAAAATTTCTCAAAAATAGCCTGTATTTATCTATATTTTTCTTATATATACCGTAAGGCTCTAATGCTTTTTCTCGGATTGCCCTGGCTTCTAAATCTGTTAATCCTATCTTTTCCTGTAAATCTTTCAATATTTCCAATCCCACAAGAGAAATCTCGCCATCAGACGCAAATTCTTCAGTTTTCTGTCGATACTCAACTATGGCGGCTTCCCTAATTTCCCATTTTTGTTGACGCTCCTTAATTAGTTGTTGAGCAGCAAATCTAATTCCCTCAACTACATTTGTGAAGGCATCGTCTTGATTATTCCAAGACTTAACAGGTTGGGCATTTTTGGGCAGAGCTTGTAACTTAGCAAATGGTGCCGATTGCCAAAAAACATTTCGCAGAATAATTGGAATGACGCAAGCCTCTCCAGCTTCATGGCGTTCCATTGCTTTGGTAACTTCAACATCCCAGCAGTATTTAGAAAAGATAAAGTCTGAACTGACGAGCAATAGAATGATATCGGCTGTTTTCAAATTTTCATTTATCTGCTGATCCCATTCTCTTCCAGGTGGTATTTTGCGATCGTGCCAAGTTGAAATTAGACCTTGCTGTTCCAACATGGTCAGGTGTTTAGCTAGTTCATCCTTCAGGGGTTCATCGTTGTGAGAGTATGAACAGAATACTTTGAGCGACACCAACGATACCTCTGTCATTTTGCGTCTTTAGGAGTAGGTTGAAGAAGAATTCAGAAGTCAGAATTCAGAAGTCAGAATCAATCAGTGGGGGATTCAGACCCGCCACTGATTGAAGACCACTAAATATTCTCTTTCAGAGACGCTGCGCGAACGATTTAGTGGGGGTCTTAAACCCCTTGATTCATCCGCCAATCGCACAAAATTCATTCTGAATTCTGGCTCCTGACTCCTGAATTCTGTTTCGATAATGAATGTTATAGCTTATCTAAATAGGAACCGCTATAGCTAACTCACATTCGCACCCGACACCCCATTCATAGAAGATCCATTTACAGAAGAAGGCTGAACAGAATCGGCTGCTAAAGAATTGGTGACTTTAGAATTGCCTACTACGCCTCGCTTCTTCTTAGTATTACTTCGTCTAGCACCACCCGCCATCTCGTATTCCTGGCTGATTTTACCGTAACGGCTGGCAACTCCTAGTAACATTTTTTCTGACATGGTTATTACAATCTGTTCTGCGTTATTCAAGTCATCAGCGAGCTTGTCAATGGTAGATAACGCAGTATTGTAGGCAGCAAGCTTAGACCGGAGATCGTTAATTGTCGTATTATAAGCTTGTATAGTCAGTCCTTGCCCAAAGTCAAGTTCTACGCTGATAGATTGTAAACTTTCAATCCGGCGATCGGCTCGTTCTAAAACGCTGGAATTTCTTTTGCGACGTGCCATAATGCATCTCTGCTACTAGGTTGATAGTACTGTTTTATACAAAAATATATCTAATGTCATGGGAAAATACTACAAATAAGTTGCGTAGATATAGACCATAGTAGGCATCCCATCTATCAAAGCTTAGTTAGTTTTACTTAGATCGCTTTAATATTCCAAGTAGTAAATAATTTCATAAGTTCATTACAATAAATGCTGCAATGATTTAAGGGTTTCTTATATATGGAAGAATATGTGTTGCAAGGTATTAAGTCTTTGCAGCAACTACTTATACATTTCTTGGAAATACTTAAGGCTTTCTTATACATGAAAGAATATGTGTTGCAAAGTATTAAGTCTTTGCAGCAAATGCTTATATATATCTTAAAAAGACTTAAGGCTTTCTTATACATGAAAGAATATGTGTTGCAATTGTTTAAATTGTTACAGTTTGAAGCGTAAGAGCGATCGCTTGTGGCGGACTACACGCTAATCAAACAAATAGCGATCGCATACTAACAATAAGGGTGCTAGGATATCTTTCACCAGCTGAATCTGACTTATGAAATTAGTTTGCTCCCAAAGCGATCTCAGTACAAACCTCTCACTTGTTAGTCGTGCAGTACCGTCACGACCAACTCATCCAGTACTTGCCAATGTGCTGTTACAAGCGGATGCTGAAACTAACCAAGTAAGCTTAACAGCCTTCGATCTCAGCTTGGGAATCCGCACCAGTTTTAACGCAGAGGTATGGGAAAGTGGTGCGATCGCACTTCCTGCTAAGTTACTTGTAGATATCACTTCTCGTCTTCCAGAAGGCGAAATCACTTTAGATGATGAATCAGCCCTCACAGGTGCAACATCCGGTGGAGAAGGTTTAATCGTCACACTCACACCCAAGAGTGGACATTACCAAGTCCGAGCAATGGGGCCAGAAGAATTTCCTGAACTACCTGTAATTGAAAATACAGAAGTAATCCATCTTACCACCACTGCATTAATTGAAGGATTACGGGGTTCATTGTTTGCTACGAGTGGTGATGAAACTAAGCAAGTGCTGACGGGAGTACATTTAACAGTTAAACAAGATACCCTAGAATTTGCAGCTACCGACGGACATCGCCTAGCAGTCGTAGAAACTAGTAACGAGCGTCCTCTAGGTGGAACTAGTCAACTAGAGGTGACAGTACCAGCGAGAGCATTACGCGAACTCCAACGAATGCTAGCTCATAGCGCCTCATCAGATGAACCTGTAGCTTTATATTTCGATCAAGGTCAAGTTGTCTTTGCATGGCAAAATCAACGCTTGACTAGTCGCACATTAGAAGGGCAATATCCTGCATATCGACAATTAATTCCGCGTCAATTTGAGCGACAAGTAACAATCGAACGGCGACAATTCGTCAGCACTTTAGAACGGATTGCTGTGTTAGCCGATCAAAAAAATAATATTGTCAAGGTCAGTATTAATAGCGAAGCTCAAGAAATTACCCTATCTTGTGAAGCTCAAGATGTAGGAAGTGGTAGAGAGTCAATGCCGGCACAAATTTCTGGTGAAAATATCGAGATTGCCTTTAACATTAAATATTTGATGGAAGGTTTAAAAGAGTTACCATCTTCAGAAATTCAAATGCATTTAAATCAAAGCCTAACTCCAGTAATTTTTACACCATTGGGAGGTTTGAAAATGACCTATTTAGCTATGCCGGTGCAACTTAGAAGTTAGAGGTTATTTATCAACTAAAAATCCAATTACTCTAGAATAAAATGTCTTTTAACCCTGATTTAGATCCCCAACTTCTTCAAAAAGTCGGAGATCGGATAATATGCTTCACTTAAATGTAAAACTCTTCACCAATGACCAATGACTAATGACCAATGATATGACATCCGGTTAAATAATTGTCATTGCAAACGAAGAGAAGCAATCCCAAAAGCCTTGCGATTGCTTCATTCCACTTCGTTGCACTCGCAATGACATATCACAAGTAATTTGCCGGACATGATATGACTAATGGCTAATGACTAATTTGTTTAATCGGAATTTCAATCCAAAATTCTGTACCTAAGCCTGGCTGAGAATCACATTTAAATACACCACCGTGCTTATCCACGACAATTTGATAACTAATTGATAACCCTAAGCCAGTGCCTTTTCCCACTGGTTTAGTAGTAAAAAATGGGTCACAAATTCTTGCCTTCAAAGCTTCCGGTATTCCTAAGCCATTGTCTGCAATGTGAATAACTACGCTTTTAATATTACCTTCAAGTTTTCCAAGGGTAGTACGGATGGTAATTTGACCGCTACGAGGTTTTGATTGAGATTCTCTGTAATCTTCTAAAGCATCGATCGCATTGCTTAAAACATTCATAAATACCTGATTCAGTGGCCCGGCATAGCACTCTACTAAGGGAAGATCACTATATTCTTTGATTAATTTAATAGCGGGACTTTCTGGTTTTGCTTTCAAGCGATGCTGCAAAATTAGTAGAGTGCTATCAATCCCCTCATGAATATTAACAGGCTTCATTTCAGCCTCGTCAAGGCGGGAAAAATTCCGTAAACCCAAGACTATTTGGCGGATGCGATCGATGCCAATTTTCATAGAAGATAGAGTTTTGGGCAAATCCTCGATCAAAAATTCTAAGTCTATTTCTAAGGTGCGATCGCGAATCTCAGAGCTAGGATTAGAACAGTTTTGCAAATAGAGGTCTAGTATACCGAGTAAATCTTGGGCGTAATCATTGACATGATTGATGTTGCCATAGATGAAGTTTACGGGATTATTAATTTCGTGAGCAATACCAGCTACCAGTTGACCTAGTGAGGACATTTTCTCAGTTTGGATCAGTTGGGTTTGAGTTTGCTTTAAATCATGCAAAGCTTGAGCTAGCTTTTGGGCCTGCTCTTTGGTTTGATTATGTAATTGGGCTTGTTGGAGTGCAACCCCAAGCTGATTAGCAATTTGAGTAATAAACTTAATTTCCGAGGCTTCCCAATGACGGGGTGCAGAGTTCTGATAAGCTGCTAGTAAGCCCCAAAGCTGCTGACCAATAAATATAGGTGCGATCGCATAGGCTCTTGCTTGAATTTGCTCTAGAACTGCAACGTGACATTGAGAGTGGCCAGCTTGATAGATGTCATCCACTGCAAAGGTTTCATTGCGACGATATCGCCCACCTTGGGTTTCTTGCAAATAGCTATCTAACCAAACGGTGTTAGTGCCGGGAGTTACTAGCTTTACCCAACCATCATCTACAAACTCGGCGATATATTCACCACTCCAATCAGCTTGGAATTGGAAGACTGCAACTCGATCAGCTTGTAGTGATTTACAAATTTCTTGGGTGGTTGTTTGAAAAATTGCATCAAGATTGAGAGATTCCCTAACTTTTGCTACAACTTCAAATAATACCCGTTGTTGTTCTGCTGCTTGTTGCAAAATTAACGTCTGTTGTCGTGTCTGAGCGAGTAAATCTGCTTGCTGGAGTGCTACCCCCATTTGAGCCGCAATCTGACTAATAAAGTTAACTTCTGAGGCTTTCCACTGCCGAGGCCCGGTGTGTTGATAAGTTGCCAGCAAGCCCCAAAGTTTTTGCCCAACAAAAATTGGAGCAAGCACAAAAGCGTGAATCTGAAACTGCTCTAGATTGTCAATATGACACTTAGCAAATCCCATTTTGTGGATGTCATCGACTGCAAATGTTTCATTGTTGCGATAACGTCCTCCCTGTGTATCTTGTAAATAGGTGTCATTCCAAACCGTATTAATTCCTAGTTCGGACTCATTCGACCAGTATGGGCTAGCAGCTTCAAAATCTCCGACAAATTCACCGCCCCAATTAGAATCGAAACGATAAACCGAAACGCGATCGGTTTTGATTAATTGACAAACTTCTTTAGTAGTGGTTTGAAAAATAATATCTGTGTCTAGAGATTCTCTAATCTCAGCAATAACTTTAAATACAGCTTGTTCTTGTTCAGCTGTCCGTTGTAACTCAACTGTGCGTCTTTTAACTTGTTTTTCTAAGTTTTCATTGAAGACTTGTACTTGTTGCTGTAGTTCATATTGTTGAACTGCTGAAGCAAAATGTTTACCGAGGTTTCTAGCCAGTTCAATTTCTTCAATTGTCCATTTTTGAGCTTGTGCTTTTTTAGATTCGCGCCAAACCTCAAAGGATCGCCGGGGGTACAGTTGTCTTTGATCGCTGTCATACTGTCCTGCCCAGAGAGTCTCTGTATCTACTTCGTTACGAAAAATGCTTAAGTAACCGAGCAACTGCTGACGATACAGGAGTGGAATTATTAATATGCTGCGAATTTTAGTTGGTTGAAAAGCAATTTGTAGACTTCGCAAATCAGGAGTATTGTATATATCTGAAATCGCCCAAACATCATAATTACTAGATTTATAGTGTTCTTGCCAGATACTATACTGCTCTATTAGTGGATATATAGTTTGTTCTGGCATTACAGGTTGCTGTCCACAGATATAAAGCTTAATACAAGTATTTCCTGGTATTAAGCATTCTGTTAAGCTGGTGACGTTGCCACTGTGGAAATCAAAAGCTTCATTTCTAATACAAAGCCTGCCACCAACACCATTAAAGGCAGCAACAGCCGCTTCTAAGGCTGGTTGTAATACAATTGTCGGTAGTGAATGTAGTAGGCTAGCAACGCGATTTATAATAGTTTCCCGTTCGGCTGTTTTGCGGACTTGAGTCAGTAGGGTACTTTGAGCGATCGCAACTGAGAGTTGATCTACCACCATCTGTAGTGCTTCTAGCTCATATTCTGAAATCAAACGCGCTTGGGAATTATGAGACACCAGTAGCCCCCAAAGTTCATCTTGATGGAGAATCGGCGCTATTACAGAAGACTTTACCCCCATTGCTGTCAAATATTCAATATGGCAGGAGTCTACAGAGCGGTAACGAATCTCCTCTGATACCGTTTCTCCGTTATCCAAGTCACGCAAATGAATTTGACCAATTTCTTGAGTATCAACATTTACAACAGAACGCACCCGTGATTTAATAAATAACTCACGGGCGCTGAGTGGAATATCGTCTGCGGGGAAATTTAGCCCCAATAATGACGGTAAACGATTGTCGTAAATTGACTCAGCAATGACCTGGCCACTGCCATCGGCATGAAACTTGTAAATCATCACTCGGTCAGTTTGTAGTAGCGATCGCACTTCTGCCGTTGTTACTGTGATAATTTCTTCTAACTCTAAGCTTCGTCGGATATGGTTTGTAATCCGGCGTAGCAAAGTTTCTTCATGGCGATACAAAGATAAATCTTTTTCGGGATTGGAGGTCATTGCTTATAGCAAAATTAATTAATAATTTGCAAACTGACATAATTAAATCTAAAGCTATTCTGATTTTTTTTTAATCAATTTGTCTTCAGTAAAACTACGGGTAAACCGTCAACAAAAATATTTATTTTCCTTTTATAAAACTTTATCAAGACAACACAAAAACAGACGCTAAAAAATTGCGTCTGTACTAGTAAAAATAAAAAATTCTTGCTTTTTGTTTTTGAGTTTTATCAAGCATTGCCGTAGCAACAAATTTAAACTCTGATGTTGTCAGTGAAGCGGATTTTCAGATAATCATCTTCCATCTTTGCTCCTCCGGGTTGTAGCGCTGCTAAGGCTTGCGGTAAAACCAAGTTACGACGATGGTTGCCGATTGTAATGTTTAATTCGTCTGCATTTTTACTCAGTTGAATTTGGCTTTTTGGAATACCAGGTAAATAAATTTCTAAGCTGTATTGGTTTTGCTCTTGCACGACTCTCATAGTCGTTTCTTTGTAATAAACCTGAGTTGGATCTTCATCTTTATAAAGAGTTTCCTTCAGGCGTTCTAATGCAGCCAATCCACACATTTCTTCGGAAAAAAGTGGAACTTCTTTAACAGGTAAAGGGTGGAAATTACTATGAATTTCTTGGCGATATTGCTCCTGACTTTCCTTCCAACGTTGGAAGAATGGATCTTCGACTTGGGGGGGAATAATTCGATTAGCCACAACTAAATCTGTTGCAACATTATACAAACTCAGATAAGCATGGGCACGCAGTGACTCTTTAATCACCATCTTTTCGGGATTAGTCACGAGACGGACTGAGGTTTGAGTATTGTCTGTTAATACTTTTTCCAAAGCCTCAATTTGTTCGTAAAATTCATAAGGTGCATCCATCACCTCTTTATCTGGTAACGAAAAACCAGCAATTGGTCTAAATAAAGGTTCAACCAGAGGGCGAAGTGCCACCGAGATGTTTTGAAATGGTTTGTAAAAACGGCGCATATACCAGCCACCGACTTCAGGTAGACTCAGTAAGCGCAGTGCAGTACCGGTGGGGGCTGAATCGATAATTAAAACATCAAACTCGCCTTCATCGTAATGGCGTTTCATCCTTACCAAGCCAAAAATCTCATCCATGCCTGGTAAAATCGCCAATTCTTCCGCCTGTACACCGTCTAAACCCCTTGCCTGTAAAACTTGAGTAATGTAACGTTTTACAGCACCCCAGTTTCCCTCTAGTTCTTGCAATGCATCCAATTCTGCACCCCACAGATTTGGGCGAATTTTTTGGGGTGCATGTCCCAGTTCCATATCAAAACTATCCGCCAGGGAGTGAGCCGGATCTGTACTTAAAACTAATGTTTGATAGCCTAGTTCCGCACAACGGAGTCCAGTTGCAGCAGCTACGGAAGTTTTACCCACGCCGCCTTTCCCGGTCATTAAAATTACACGCATAGATGCTTTTATCCTGCCTGAGAATTTTTTACATTTATTTACATTATCGACTGTTTAAGGAAAATAAATGTTGGGTTTAGGCATGAACAGTTTTTAATTTTAGGGTGCGATCGCAACAAGGCTAGCGCCACGTGGGATAAATTATTTTATAAAACAGAATTCAGGAGTCAGAATTCAGGAGTCAGAATTTAGAATGCATTTTGGTTAACTTAACGCGAAATAGGCGGTTATAAACTGCATCTACACTAAACTTTACCCGCCTGCGTGGGTTTCAAACTATTAATTTTTTCTGAAGCCTGTGTAGCCAAGCACTGCGCCCTTGCGGTTTCACCATTTGAAGCAAGTGGTACGCGAATTCTATACGCTTGGGCTTTAGTTGACTAAATATTCAGAAAAATCTAAAAGCAAGGCACTATCAAAGCTTGTAACAAATAAACCCAG
Organism: Nostoc sp. UHCC 0252; assembly: GCF_034931145.1. Taxonomy (NCBI): domain Bacteria; kingdom Bacillati; phylum Cyanobacteriota; class Cyanophyceae; order Nostocales; family Nostocaceae; genus Nostoc; species Nostoc sp. UHCC 0252. Next base: position 59,688 of record NZ_JAYGHE010000019.1, read on the forward strand.
CAGGGGCTATATAACAAAGCCGCCTGCCAGGAAGGTATAGTATATCTTGGCCATGTTTGATTAGGTTAGCGCTTATTTCATCAAAAATAATTGCGTATCCCTAGATAGAATAACTAAATACTTTGGAAAACCCAGTTAAGAAAAGCTATCAAATAGGTTAATTTCCAGTTAAAACCAATAATTTTTTAAATTGGGAATGGGGAATGGAGAATGGGAAGAGTTTTATTTAAGCCCTATGCCCTATGCCCCATAATATAAGAAAGCGCTTCACATTTCTTAAATAATCAGCTTTATTAAAACAATGGCGAGAGACTTACGGGGATTCATTAAAATTCTGGAAGAAAAGGGGCAATTACGGCGGATTTCGGCTTTAGTTGACCCAGAATTAGAAATTGCTGAGATTTCTAACCGGATGCTGCAAAAAGGTGGGCCAGGGTTGTTGTTTGAAAACGTCAAAGGCGCTTCCTTTCCTGTGGCAGTTAATTTAATGGGAACTGTGGAAAGAATTTGCTGGGCGATGAATATGCAGCATCCAGAGGAGTTGGAAACTCTGGGGAAAAAACTAAGTATGCTGCAACAGCCAAAACCGCCGAAGAAGATTTCCCAAGCGATAGATTTTGGGAAAGTGCTGTTTGATGTGGTGAAGGCAAAACCAGGACGGGACTTTTTCCCTGCTTGTCAGCAAGTTGTGCTGCAAGGTGATGATTTAGATTTAAATAAGTTGCCTTTGATACGTCCTTATGTTGGTGATGCTGGCAAGATTATTACGCTGGGATTGGTAATTACTAAAGATTGTGATACGGGTACACCAAATGTAGGTGTGTATCGCTTGCAACTCCAATCTAAAAATACGATGACAGTTCACTGGTTATCAGTGCGGGGTGGGGCGAGGCATTTGCGAAAAGCGGCGGAACGTGGGAAGAAATTAGAAGTTGCGATCGCACTTGGTGTAGATCCTCTAATTATTATGGCAGCAGCTACACCCATCCCTGTAGATTTATCTGAATGGCTGTTTGCTGGATTGTACGGCGGTTCTGGTGTGCAGTTGGCGAAGTGTAAAACTGTTGATTTGGAAGTTCCCGCCGATTCCGAATTTGTCTTAGAAGGGACGATTACACCAGGGGAAGTTTTACCAGATGGGCCTTTTGGCGACCACATGGGTTATTACGGCGGCGTGGAAGATTCGCCGTTGATCCGCTTTGATTGTATGACGCACCGGAAAAATCCGATTTACTTAACAACATTTAGCGGTCGTCCACCGAAAGAAGAAGCGATGATGGCGATCGCCCTAAATCGTATCTATACGCCTATACTGCGCCAACAAGTATCAGAAATTGTCGATTTCTTCCTCCCAATGGAAGCTTTGAGTTACAAAGCGGCGATTATTTCCATAGATAAAGCATATCCGGGACAAGCGCGACGGGCTGCTTTAGCATTTTGGAGTGCTTTACCACAATTTACGTACACCAAATTTGTAATTGTTGTGGATAAAGACATAAATATTCGCGATCCGCGTCAAGTTGTCTGGGCGATTAGTTCTAAAGTTGACCCAGTGCGAGATGTGTTTATTTTACCAAATACACCTTTTGATACCTTGGATTTTGCTAGTGAAAAAATTGGTTTAGGTGGACGGATGGGAATTGATGCGACTACAAAGATTCCACCGGAAACAGACCATGAATGGGGTTCGCCTTTGGAATCTGACCCAGATGTGGCGGCGATGGTAGAGAGACGATGGGCGGAGTATGGTTTAGCAGAGTTGCAGTTAGGGGAAGTAGACCCAAATTTGTTTGGTTATGATATGAGGTAACGTGTTAGATATAAACTGGTAAAAATCTCTGCTGACTATCAGCTTAAATGATTTTTATCGAACAGAATTCAGGAGTCAGGAGTCAGAATTCAGAATACTTTACCCATGAAGGGATAGAGTTTTAAATGAGTGGAAAAAATCATTCTAAGCTGTCGCACATTTAATTTGCACAACTAGGGCGGGCAAGATGCCCACCCCACAAGAGATTCATTTTTTTGAGGATGCAAATTAAAAGATTTTTAGCTTAGTTTCGCCCACAAAAGGCTAGGTTTTAAACCAATATTCATTACCCAATCGTACAGAATTCATACCTGTTTTCTGACTCCTGGTTTCTAAATTCTCTGATAAATTAAACTCAAATATTAGGTAATATCATGTTCGACTTAATACTTATGTCATTGCAAGCGTTGAGCGGCAATCCCAAACCTTTGTGATTGCTATCTCTACGAGACGCTACGCGAACATTCCACCTCGTTGCATTCGCAATGACATAATTATAAGTGATTTGCCGGACATGATATAAGAATGCTAAAGCATTGAGTAAATTATGATAAAAAAAGTGGAAAATCCACTCTCAAAGTTAGTGAGAGGATTAATATTCAGTTGTATTGGTGTGACGCTCAATACAGGTATAGCTGATCAAATCGTCTTAGCGAAATCAACCAATTTCCAAAAGTGCGATATTTTTGCCTACGTCACCAATACAGATCAACAAAGTTTAAATGTGCGGAGTGGTGCAAGTACTAATAACAAAATTTTAGGGCAAATACCCATAAACGAAACAGTTCAAGTTATTGGCGCTGTTAGATATTGGGTGCAGATTACTAATGCTAGTAATGGTTTTAAAGGAACTGGATGGGTATTCGTACCAAAGTTAGGACTAACAACGCGGGGCTACGGTACTAATGGCGTGGATATTTACACTAATACCAGTCAAAAAAGGCGAAAAGCGGGAAGAATTCCGGCGAATACGGCTGTGAAATTGTTAGGTTGTCGGGGAGATTGGGCGCAGGTAGAATATCAAGGTGTTAAGGGTTGGTTGACAAGGGAAGATCAGTGTGGCGCAGCCCTTACCAGTTGTTCTTAAGGTGGACATTATATTCTGGAGTTGTTAGGGAAATTAGTTTTAAACAGCCCAGACGCAGAGAACACGGAGAAAAAAGGGATTTTTGGAGTCATTTTGAAAGAGCTAGTTTTAGATATGGCGGTTCCCATTCATATCATGTCCGGCCAATTACTTGTGATATGTCATTTATCGAACCGCCAAGAATTCGTAGAGGGTGCGTAAGTCCTAATAGATTTGCAATTTTTTATAATAGTATTTCACACTGATGAAATAAAAGAGATTGTGACAACTACACTACACTGGCAAGAGCGGGTTGGTAATCAAAGGGATTGGGTTTGGCGGGGCTGGCAGACTCGCTATACTTACATTCGCGCCACCCAGAATAACCACAAGACAACACCCCTGATTTTGTTACATGGCTTTGGTGCTTCCATTGGTCATTGGCGACATAATTTAGAGGTTTTGGCTGAAAATCATACCGTTTACGCCATCGATATGCTGGGTTTTGGCGCTTCAGAAAAAGCCGCAGCTAATTACAGCATCGAACTTTGGGTTGAGCAAGTTTATGACTTTTGGAAAACATTTATTCGTGAACCAGCAATATTAATCGGCAATTCTAACGGTTCGCTGATTTCTATGGCCGCCGCCGCTACTCACCCCGATATGGTGCTGGGTATGGTGATGATGAGTTTACCCGACCCTTCACTAGAACAAGAAGCAATCCCGCCTGTACTGCAACCACTTGTCAGAGCAATTAAAAATATTGTTGCTTCGCCCTTTATTTTGAAGCCTGTGTTTAACTTCGTGCGCCGTCCAGGGGTGCTGCGTCGCTGGGCTAGTCTTGCATACGCTAACCCAGAGGCGATTACCGATGAACTCATAGAAATCTTAGCAGGCCCTCCCCAAGACAAAGGTTCGGCGAGGGCTTTTAGTGCTTTATTCAAAGCTGCGATCGGAATTAACTTTAGTCCCAGTGTCAAGACAGTATTACCAACCTTAACAATTCCGATGTTGTTAATTTGGGGACAAAAGGATCGGTTTGTTCCCCCAGCCCTGGCTAGCCAATTCGCTCAATACAACCAGAAGTTGGAAGTGCTGAATTTAGAAGACGTGGGTCATTGTCCTCATGATGAATGCCCTGAACTAGTTAATCAAGCTATTTTAGATCGGATTGAGAGATGGGTTAGCGTAGGCGAAGCCCGCCGCAGGCATCGCTAACCTTTGCTTACTCCCTAAATATTATCCAATGGGAGCGATCGCACCAGCCAATACCTTTACCACCATTGAGTTTTGCATTGCTTAATACTTAGCCAATCGTGGCTTGTGTGCTGTCAACATTTGTAGCACCATTCACAGTACGAGCTACAGAAACCATCTTATTGAGAATTTCTTGACTGGGAACTTTACCTTTCAACACCACAGTGCTACCAGTCTGAGCAACCCAAAGGGTATTAACGTCATCAAGTTGGGGATCTTGATCAAATGCCAGCGCTACCCGCTTTGCCAACCCACTTTGATCGTATTCGCCGCTTAATCCCACACGTTCTGGCGGTATGGATTGAGTCGCAACATTAGTACTAATATTATCTGCCGCTATTGACTGGGGAGCAGGATTTATTTCTGCATTTTGAGGTTTTTCCATTCCGAATAGTCTTTTTAACCAACCCATAAAAATTTTTCTCCTATTAGACGCTTGTTAAACCTGAGTATAAAAGCTTTACAAAAATGCCGCATCTACCAATGAAAAGAGATCCATTCTATGAAATTACTCCTTGCAGAATAATTTCTGCCCAATTTATCCCTAGAGAATGCAATGAGTGGAACTATTGAGTTTACAATAAAAGGTCGCACTGACAATTAGTGCAATAGTACGTTAGCCCAGAAAAAACATACATCTTACAAAATGTCAAGAGTTTAAAACTCAAGTAATTTTGAATTTTGCATGAGTGAATTCTGCAAAGCAGTACTAATGTTTGCGTTACTAAATTCCTGCTCTAGCCTCTGTTGGCGAAGATGAAACATACCCTTTCAGTTCTTGTAGAAGATGAGGCGGGTGTTCTTTCCCGCATTTCTGGTTTATTCGCCCGTCGTGGCTTTAATATTGAGAGCCTTGCTGTTGGCCCTGCCGAACAGGGAGGTGTCTCCCGAATTACAATGGTTGTACCTGGTGACGATCGCGTGATCGAGCAACTTACCAAGCAACTATACAAGTTAGTCAATGTCCTGAAGGTACAGGATATTACCGAAACCCCTTGCGTAGAGAGGGAATTGATGCTTCTGAAGGTGAATGCTAGTAGCAGCAATCGCTCAGAAGTGATTGAACTGTCTCAGATTTTCCGGGCGCGAGTCGTGGATGTGGCGGAAGATTTTCTCACATTAGAAGTTGTGGGAGATCCCGGTAAGATGGTAGCGATCGTGCAGGTGTTGCAAAAATTTGGTTTGAGAGAAATCGCCCGTACTGGCAAAATTGCCCTGACTCGTGAATCGGGTGTGAATACCGAGTTGCTCAAGTCTTTGGAAGCAAAAGTTTAGTTGGGAACTTAAATAAAGGCTTGCAGTAATCAGCTTTTGGGGGCGAACAGGTGTTCGCCCCCAATCTGTGTTGCATCCATATACAGTCAAGAATAATTTTGATACCTTTGCCCTACTATAGCGATCGCAACCGCTCATCACATACTCAAGTAAACGTAATTTATTCATGTATAAATATACTTTATACTTGTTGGTATCTATATTGTAGAGATAGTGGCAAAACCAACTTTTAGTTTTAAAAGGAATTAAAAATATGAACCAACCTGAAGAATACATCAATAATAATTCATCAAATCTGGAAAGACATCGGTCAAATACAGACATAAATGAGTTGCAATTTAGTAGTAATAATATGAACGAAGGTAGAAACTTAGATAAAGTTAGAGAAATTCTTTTTGGCAATCAAATACGAGATACAGAAAGAAGGTTTACCCGTCTAGAAGAACATCTAATCAAGGAATTAGGTAACGTGCGAGATGAGACAAGAAAACGTTTAGATGCTTTAGAAATTTATATTAAACAAGAAGTTGATTCTTTAACACAGCGCTTAAAAAATGAGCAATTAGAAAGAGACTCCCAGTTGAAAGCAGTTGTTGAAGAAAGTAAAACTACAAGTATATTTTTGGAAAAAAAGATTACTCAATTTGAAGAACAAAATACTAATAATCAGCGAGAGTTGCGCGAACAAATTCTCAACCAATCTAAAAACTTACAAGATGATATCCAGCAAAAATCTCAGGAAATCCTAACTTTATTAGAACGGGAAGCTCAAGAACTTCGCAGAGACAAAACAGATCGCTCTCATCTTGCCGCTATTTTTGCAGAATTAGCCATGCGGTTAAATGCAGAAAATAAGTCTTGAGTTAATACTTAAAAAGTACAAATTTGATTTTTATCTATCAGCGTACTTGTTTAGAACAGAATATTACTTCAGACTTGGGGGATTTGGGTAATGAGTGACTATTCGAAAAATCCAATACCGAAAGCATTCTCTGAAGGTTTGAACAGTAACAGCCAAACCTCCGAAGTCAATGATGAACTAACCATACTCCGCAGTTTGCTTCTGGATATTGAGCCGACTAAACTTAAAAGACTTTACGAGCGATTAGAAAACCCTCAAATTCAACCAGAAGATATTAGCCAGATGCTTCCAGAAGCTGTTATTTTACGCTCAAAGCAAGATAAACAACTTGGGGAGGTAATGGTATCAACTGTGGAAAATGCCATTGAAGTTTCTGTTCAACAAGATCACAATGTGCTTGCAGATGCATTATTTCCAGTTATTGGCCCAGCCACTCGCAAGGCGATTTCCGCCGCTCTTGAGGAAATGATGCAATCTATGAATCAAACTCTAGAACATAGTTTGTCTCCACAAAGCTTTAAGTGGAGACTAGAAGCGCAACGCACAGGAAAATCATTTGCGGAAATTGTGCTGTTACGGACGCTTGTTTATCGAGTGGAACAAATATTTTTGATTCATAAACAATCTGGATTAGTGCTGCAACATTTAATAACAACGCAGGTAGGAGTTCAAGATCCAGATTTAGTCGCTGCGATGTTGACAGCAATCCAGGATTTTATTAGAGATTCATTCAGTGTCCAAAAAATAGATGGGCTAAAAAGTTTGCGCTTTGGAGAACTCATAATTTGGATTGAAGAGGGGCCACAAGCGCTAGTAGCAGCGATGATTCGGGGAAATCCTCCTCAAGAATTAAGGTTAGTTTTGCAAGAAGCAATAGAAAAAATTCATCTTAAGCTCAGTAGAGAAATTAAAAATTTTACTGGAGCGACAGAAGTATTTCAAGCCAGTAAGCCTTATTTAGAAGCTTGTTTGGTAGTTCAGTATAAGCCTGCACCTAAAAAAAATTATACCTATGCTTGGGCTTTCTTGGGTGCGATCGCGATCGCTTGTGGCATTTGGGGCTTTTTTATAATTAGAGAACAACTCCGTTGGCAAGCCTATCTCCAAAAACTCAACTCTCAGCCAGGAATTATTGTAATTAACTCTAAACAAGCTTTTGGAAAATATTTTATTTCGGGAATGCGCGATCCCTTAGCAATAGATCCCAATACACTAATACAACAAACAAATCTCAATCCCAAAATAGTAATTACCCAGTGGCAACCTTATCTTTCTTTGGAGCCACAGTTTATTGCTAAAAGAGTTGAAAAGTTGTTGCAGCCGCCACAAACTGTATCACTCAAAATCGATAATAACGGTATTCTTAATGCCAAAGGTTATGCACCTCAAAAATGGATTTTAGCAACACGTAATTTATGGCAATTTATCCCTGGACTGACACAATTGCAAGAAAATAATCTGGTGGCAATAGAACTTAGTGAATTGGAATTATCTAAAAAACAAATAGAACAAAAAATATTCTTATTTTCCGAAGGCACAACTGAACTAATACCTGGTGAAATTGACAAGCTACCTAATTTATTTACATCAATTCGTAAATGTTTAAGTCTTGCCAATTATCTAGGTAAGAATGTACAGATTCAAATAATTGGACATACCAATAGTGCCGGAACAGAAGGGCAAAATAAGCTCCTCAGTCAAGCCCGCGCTCAGAAAATTTTATCTTATTTAAAATCTAAAGGAATCAATACCAACCAATTTAAAGTAATAGGTGTAAGTTATAGCCTACCTTTCCAGCCAGAAGTAACACCAGAATCTAAAAAAGTTAATCGAAGAGTATCTTTCAAAGTATTCGTGGCTAATACCCGATAATTAAAGCTATATCAATTTATGATTATCCAGAAAAAAATTTGCATGATAGGTGCATTTGCTACAGGTAAAACGAGTTTAGTAGCCAGGTTAGTACACAGTATTTTTTCAGAAAAATATCATACAACAGTGGGTGTAAAAATTGATAAAAAAATTATAGATATCCAAGGAAATCAATTAAATCTTATTCTTTGGGATATTTATGGAGAAGACGAATTTCAAAAATTACAAATGTCTTATTTAAGGGGATCTGCGGGATATTTATTAGTTGTAGATGGTACTAGGCATAATACTCTAGAACAAGCTTTTGACTTACAAAAAAAAGTAGAAGATGCAATCGGGCAAATTCCTTTTATTTTGGTCATAAATAAATGGGATATAACCGATGAATGGGAAATTGAATCTGCTGAGATAGATGATCTTATCCAGAACGGTTGGGCTGTAATTAAAACAAGTGCTAAAAATGGCATCGGTGTAGAAGAAGCTTTTCAAACTCTTGCTAAAAAAATATTGGATTGCTAAATGTTACATATCCCTGTTTTTGTAATTACCTATATTTTAAGTTTTCTCGCAGCAGAGTCTTCTCTTGCCTATTTGTTGGTTAATAAAGATGGTAGCCTCTTAGCTTGGGGTGGGAAATTGGCAGCTTATGGAATTACTAATCTTTGTGAAGGAAAAAATGCAAAAGAGCAAGTTATTTTTCTGGAAGGGTTACTACCATTCGATGATACTTCCTTATTTCTACCATTTATCCAAACAGAGTATGGCAGTTGTGTAGATGTTCATATATTACCGACGAAAAAAGTAGATTGGATATTGTTGTTAGATAGTAGTTGTGATAGAAATGACCTCTTTTCTATTCAACAAAAAGCTAATGATTTCAAACTATTACAAGAGAAGCTAAATAGGAAATAAAGTTAGTAATCTAGAGTCATATATAAATCGATTGTAGTATGGTTCTACTCATGAATACATTGATCACAAATGACCTACTTACCGCTTTGGATATTCTAGCTTTAGAGCAAATTAATGAAGGTTTATTTAAAATCATTGGTCATTTACCTAATTGGTCAAATCAATTCAATTGTAATAAATTTACATTAGGAATGAATATATCAATACCGCAGGAGGAGTTTTCTTTTTTAAAGAATTTTTTACTTGATGCTGAAGAATTTTGGTTAAATAATAATAATGTTAAAAAACTTAGTTCGGGTTTATGGACTGAAATAAGTGTGACTGGGCAAGAATATCATTTTAAAGCTTATGCAGTTTTTGCCGATAATCGGAAGTTTTTATTAATTGAGGCTTTAGAAGATAGCTATAAAGAACAACAGTATATTTTTCAAAAAGCTAGAGAATATAAATTAAATTATCAACAGTTACTTAAAGATAATCAAAAAAAAGAGGTTTTAATCCATTGTTTGATTCATGATATAGCAGTGGAATTAAGCGCTATAAGTTGCTGTTTTGCACTGCTAGAATCCGAGGAATTAACAACTAAAGGAAAAGAGTATTTAGAAACTGGTATTAAGCAATGTCTAAAACAGCAAATGCTAATTAAAGACATTTTAGATGCTTTTTTGACCGAAGAAATATTACTAGAAAACTCTCCTATCGATACTGAGGAAGAACCTAATATATTAACTTCTATACAAGAGGTAACTGAGTTTTTAAAGCCTAATTTTGCCCTTAATCATATCCAGCTACAGCTTGATCCAAACATTGATAAGACTATAAATTGGACAGTTAGTGGAGATCAATCTCGTTTAGATAGAGTGATTTCTAATTTAGTAGAAAATGCTTATCGTCACAGCGTAGCAGATTCTACTGTAACTATTAATCTCCAATTGGATGGAGAATATGTTTTAGTTACTGTAGACGATCAGGGTTTGGGTGTACCCCCAGAAATGGTAAAAAATTTATTTCAAAAGTTTTCCCAAGGTAAAAATAAGTCAGGAAGAGTGGGTCTGGGTCTCTATTTTTGTAGAATCACACTCGAACGTTGGGGAGGTAAAATTGGTTATTTACCACGACCCGAAGGTGGTTCTAGATTTTGGTTGCGCTTGCCAAAACCAGGACACCAGAATCAAAGTCAGAAGAACTACAGCCAGATAATTAAATAGATGCGTTTATGTCTTTTTCTAGGGTTTTTTATAGTGAGATATTGCAACAACCTTGGCGGTTAAGACATATTATATAGAGCGATCGCTTATGCTCAAATTACCAAGGCGGTTGCTACAAGTAAATAAGTCGAGTGGACTACTTCGCCTGAATTGGTGTTAGGGCTACACCTTGATAATAATGTCCTAAAATTTGTAGGTGATTAACTCCTTGCCGAGCCAAATTGTACGCCCCCCACTGACTCATACCCAAACCATGACCAAAGCCAAGCCCTTGAAGTACAAAATTACCATCGGCTCCCTTGCTGACAGTGAAGCGGGTACTTTTTAACTTCAGCCCTGTTCGCACTGCCTCGCGCTGAAGAAGCTTTGTGCCCTTGTTACCGACAATTCTCAAGACTTTCACACTACGGAAAGGCGAGAATGTTTCTGGAATCATCGCCGAAACACTGCCAACTTCAGGGAATTTAGCACTAATCTCACTGGGCGAGAAGGTTTTTACCCAATTACACGCGCTGATATTTTGATCGTAGTCTTGAACAGCCCGCAGGTACGGCAAGGCATTTCCCCAAACGTCTTCCACGTTTTCGGTGTGTCCCCCAGAACAAGCGTGGAAAACTGAGAGAATAATCTTGTTGTTATAAGTTAGTACTTGCCCTGCTGTTTCATCCACAGCTTTGTAAGTAGCAGGAGATTCACTGATGACACCTTTGTAAATTTGCCAACGATCGGGGGTATTGCCTAAATCGTAAACGGGATTATTCCGTTGTTTTTCTCGTTCGTAAAGAGCATAAGTACGGGCTGCGATCGCTTGGGCTTTTAAAGCTTCTTGGGGCCAGCTAGCATTCATTTCGCCACCGAGAACGCTGTAAAGATATTCTTGGTCATCAACCCAATTAACGGCCGTTAAGCCTTTTTCTGTGGGAACAACCAGAGTTCTGCCTCGATACCAGCGATCGCCGATATAAACGAATCCTTTACCTGTTGGCTCAATCCAAAATAAACCAGACTGCCACTTATCTAAAGCAACTCCACCAGGAATGGCTTGGGCATAATATGCACTCATCGCCGGTAACTGTCCGAGAGTTCGCCCGGTACTATCCTTGACGATTCCAGTGGTGGAACTGCCCACTTTTACCTGATTAACGCCCCTCTCAATTGCCACCCGCAGAATTACAGACGCTTGGGCGGGGGCAACCAAAGCAATCCATAAGAGGACACTTACCCACCAATGACGTACTTTAATCTGTGAAAATAAAAAGCCTAAGTAAAGTTGGAATTTCATACTGGTCATCTAATCACACTAGTATCTAATTGACGCTCTGGATTATCACGTCTACTACTTTAAGATGAGACACCTCTCCAACGCAGGAGGTTGCCACCTCTTACTAATTATGTATGCATTTTGCTTCAGCTATCAGCTAGAAAACAAGGGGCAGGGAGCGGGGAGCGGGGGGCAGGGAGCGGGGGGCAGGGGGCAGGGGAAGCAGGGGGCAGGGGGCAGGGGGCAGGGGAAGCAGAGGGAGAAAAATTAATAATCTATTCCCAATGCCCAATTCCCAATCTACGATGCCAACACCTTTTGAGAATTGCTCACATCATTAGCGATAATTCCAATTAAATTCAACTTACTCAAAATTTCTGTAGCTTGAGTCAGTTCCGTTCGAGTCACTTTACCCATACGCTCTACCATCACAATACCATTGCAAAAAGATGCCACAATTCTGGCATCAACCTTACCTAAAATAGGCGGAGCATCTATTAGTACCAAATCATAACTTTCTTCAAACAACTCTATTAGTTCCTTCATTCGTTGAGAACTGAGCAACTTCACCGTGTCTTCTGGTTCCGGCCCAGCAGTCAAAATATCAATTGAAGGATGAATAGGCTGAATATAATCTTGAAAATGAGTAGTTGTTTCATCAACTAATAACAAAGATAGTCCCCAGTCATTGGATAATTCTAGGATTTTGTGCAGGCTAGGATTATGCAAATTAGCATCAATAACTAATACCCGCCGATGCATTCGGATAGCGCTAGCCACAAGCCCTAATACTAAGGTTGTCTTTCCTTCCCCTGGTAGTGCTGAAGTAAACATCAGCGACTTGAAAGGTAAAGGATATTTTAATATTTGAATATTTTGGTAGATCATATCCAGCGTTTCATGGACGGGCAATTTATTACTCACTTCTATGCCAGGGAAATCTGATCTTTGTCGTCCATTCCAAGGCAGTCTCAGCCGTCCCTTTTTGATCCCACGCGATGGAAGTTTTGGTACTGATCCTAGTACACGTAAGTTTGTCAATTTCTTTATATCTGCCGCACAATAAATAGCGTCATTAAACTTTTCCCAAATCAGGGCTGCTAAGATACCTAAAATTGGCCCAATTACCGCTCCCCCAACCAAAAGTAATAATCTGTTACTTCCCGTATAAGTACCCAAATTAGGTTCTACCAAAACTTGCCAGTTATATCCTTCCTGAGCAATTTTCAGTCCCAAGGACTGTTGCGCCTGTAGGAGTTGTTCAAGGGTTTTGCGACTACTTTCTGCCTTTGGCAGTAGACGATTGTATTCTGCTATTAAGCTTGGGTATTTGTTTAGCTCAGAACGGAGTCGCTGTTCTGACTCAGCTAAATTCTTTTCATTAGCAGTTAATCCTAAAACAGTTGTCTGTACTAGAATAAACTCGTCTATTAAGGTTGGATCAACCCTAATTATTTGACTTTTTAAAAGTGGTTCTCCCTTACTGCTGGTAGTAATAGATTTCACTTCTTGCCGTAATAGCGACAATTGACTTTGGCGTTGCTGCTTTAGCTTTTGTACCGATGGGTAATCATCTGTATAGCGTAGTCGCTCCTTAGCCAAGGCTAGCTCAGTCTTTTGAATTTCACTCAATAATGTTTGATAGCGGCTTGACTGATTTAAACGAGAAGAAATTAGTTCATTCTGTTGAGATGAAGACGCTATTTGCTGCTCTAGATTATCGTAGCGAGCATTTGCATCTTGAAGGTTTGCACGAGCGCTTTGTAATTGGTTTTGAATATTTGCTAGAGATTCTAGCAGAATTTTACTTTGAACTTCGGGATCGAGTAATTTATGTTTATTACGAAATTGTTCTAAATCTTTATCAGCTTTACTAACCTCTTTTTTGATCTCAGGTAAACGAGCATTTACAAAAGCCATGCCTTGACTTAGGCGTGCTTTATGTTGTTCTTTATTGTAGTTTTGATAGACTTTTTGTAGAGCTTGAAGAAATTTTTGGGCTTTGACTGGATCTTCATCCTTGAAAGAAACTTTGAAAACTTGGCTAAAAACTTTATTAGCTCCTATACCTCCTTCTTCTGGAGTTACTTTTAAAGGTGCTTTTTTGTACTGTTTTGTTTGACCATTGATATCCTCTAAGGTAATCTCAGGATAATCAGAATTAACTAAATTCACAGCTTTCTGGAGAAGCTTAGAACTCAGCATAAGTTTCATCTGAGTATTGGAATCAACAATGTGAGAATTAGAATTAGTAATCTGGCTATCTGCCCCAACTGGAATATCATTTGACTGTGGCCCTTGAGATAAATTGGAATTTACCAATATCTGCATATTGCTCTGGTAAGTGGGTTTGGTCATGACAGCCAAGAGACTAGCAGCTGACATAACTACACAGGAAACTCCAAATATCAGAAAGCGTCGGCGAAGCAAAATAGTAGATAGTTGTCTGATGCCAACTGCACCTTGTGCTGAATTAGTAACCTGTTGCTCTGGATTCAGACTAATCTTAGCCACTATCAAACTCCTCTAATATTGAAACACGATATTTATTTGGAAGATTTATGAAAAATGTGAAATTAGCATACTTAATGACTCTTCCAACGACGATAAGCTTACTTGGCACAATTTTATCCAAACTGGCGCTTTCATGTTCATAAATTCATGCATATAAATTATTAATCAGTGTTGAAAGAATAAATTTTTAATAAATATTTTATTTAAAGAAGAAAAATCTTGACAAAAAATTAATTATTTTTTCCAACTATTGAAGTAAAAGTTATTTAATTCACAACAATACTATATAGTATTGAAGTTGTTTTGATAACTTCTAATATAGAAAACACATTCATGTAAATATCTAGCCCATACTATTTGTATATTTTTAATCTACTTAGTAACCCGTAGATTCTTGGTTAATTATTTGACTGAATCCTACAATTAAACTCCTGTCTATTTGCTAAACGTTATGAGTTGGACTACTAAACTCCAAAATAGAATGTAGTTAATTTTAGATTTTAGATTAGAAGAGTTCAATAGAAAATCCAAAATTGTTGACTGGACACCTTGGCGATAATGCTCATAAGTCCTTTCTCTTAGCGGCGACGCATCCGGCGCATCCTTTTGGTATGGTCTCCTGCAAGGAGTATGAATTCTTGTTTTGGCATATAGCGGTTCCCAAGGGAGCATCCCAATTTTGCAAATTTACCAAATTAGTAGGTAGTCATTGCGAATGAAGCGTTCGCGGTAGCGTCTCGTAAAAGAAGCGGAATGAAGCAATCGCAGCATCTAAACTTTGCGATTGCTTCGCTTCATTTCATTACGCTCGCAATGACAAAATATGTTTTTACACATTTGGGATGCTCCCAATCAAATTTTTAGTCATTGATAAATCTGCCGAGCTATAAGCTTTACGTCTGAGTAATATTGCATCTATCAGTTCAAATGTTGCATCCTTATATTAGGGACTCAACAGAAATATTGAACTAGAGAAGGTTATTATGCCTTATGGCTTTACGCTGTGGTATCAGTGGTAGCTCAGTACCCAAAATTAATTAGAATTAGGACTTACGCATGAGTTACAGAATAACGAACCACAGAGGCACAGAGAAGCCAGTGCGTTGGGCGGGTTCCCCGACTTGTAGCAACTGGCGCGGCATGGAGAAATCAGAGTCTGAGAGATAATTTGCGTAAGTCTTATTAATTCAAAAGAGGTCAAAACCAGAACTACATACCAGAGTAACTAGGCGTTCAATTTAAACGCCTACCTTGGTTAACTCTACTTCCCGTCGTCTGGGTACTTCATGAATCATGAAATCATAAGCCATGTCAGTGCAAGGGAAAATAGCACGGGCTTCTTTGAGGAGATCCTTCAACTCCACGGCATTTCCGGGAGCATAGCGGGGGCTGAAATGACTCATAATCAGTCGATGTGCCCCAGCAGCTAAAGCTGTTTGCGCTGCCATTGTGGTTGTGGAATGCAAGCGTTGAAAAGCCATATCTGCATCTTGATGGGCAAAGGTTGCTTCGTGAATTAATACATCTGCATCATGAGCTAATTCCACTGCACTATCACAATAAATGGTGTCTGTACAATAGGCAATTTTCCGGCCAATTTCTGTCGGGCCGCATAATTGAGTGCCATCAATCACCCGTCCGTCGTCAAGGGTGACAGTTTCACCACGCTTGAGTTGACCGTAAATGCGACCAGAAGGAATTTCCAAGGCTTTAGCTTTTTCCACATCAAAGCGTCCTGTCCGGTCTTTTTCGGCTACGCGGTAGCCGAAAGCTGTAATGCGGTGATGCAAATTACCACAGCTAACGGTGAAGTCGTTGTCTTGATAAATTACTCCTGGACGGATGGCGTGAACTTTAATTGGGTAAGAAAAGTGTGTGTAGGAGTAACGAGAGGCGGATTGAATGTAATCATTTAATCCAGGTGGCCCATAGATATCAATTCGTTGCACATTGCCAGCCAAGCCGCAAGTAGCAAGAAGTCCCATCAAGCCAAAGATATGGTCGCCGTGCATGTGGGTGATAAAGATTCGAGAGAGTTGACTGATTTTCAGTTCACTCCGCATAATTTGATGTTGCGTGCCTTCGCCACAGTCGAATAACCACAGTTCCGCCCTTTGGGGTAATCTCAGGGCGACGCTGGAAACATTGCGCGATCGCGTGGGTACACCGGAACTCGTCCCTAAGAATGTTATCTGCACAGTGTTCTTTAGTCTTCCTATTGCTCAATATTGCAGCTATATTTTCTATAGTGACACGGTTATTGATTTATTTTTTGCTCGTCCCTAAATCAGCAAAATTCACTGAGGTTGAGTATCTGATTGATAGCATTTTGAATTCGCTCAAAGTATTTAGTTCTGCGATCGCCTGAGAATAACTGATAAAGTTGAGCTACGCAAAGTTGAAAACAGTGACCTATGCCTGCGTTTCTATTAGAAGTTGGTACAGAAGAATTACCTGCAAGCTTTCTCAGTGATGCCTTAATACAGTGGCGAGAACGCATTCCCCAAAGTTTGGAAGCAAACAGCCTTCAGGGTGAAAGTGTCCAAGTGTACGGTACTCCCCGGCGTTTGGCGGTATTGATTAAAGGTCTACCATCACAGCAAGCAGATCGAGAAGAAGAAATTAAAGGGCCTCCCGCCCAAGCTGCCTTTAAAGATGGTCAGCCAACAGCAGCAGCATTAGGCTTTGCCAAAAAGCAAGGTGTGGAACTAGATGCACTGTTCCTTCGCCCCACAGACAAAGGGGAATTTGTTTTTGTGCAAAAAAGAATTCCTGGCCGTCCTGTGGCGGAAATTTTGACAGAACTTGTTTTCCAATGGATTTGGGGTTTAGAAGGTAAGCGGTTAATGCGTTGGGGAGATGGGGATGGGAGGTTTTCTCGACCAATTCGCTGGCTGGTAGCTTTGTTAGATGAGACGGTGCTACCGTTGGAATTGGTGAATGGTTCTAAAACGATTCAGAGCGATCGCATTTCTCAAGGTCATCGCGTTTTACATCCTGAACCTGTGACAATCGCCCAAGCTACTGATTATGTTACCGCCCTCAAGTCTGCATCTGTCACCGTTGACCCAGAAGAACGGGAAAATCTCATCAAAGAGCAAGTAAAGGCAGTAGCAGAGAATTTAGGCGGGTATACAGTAATTTACCCCGATTTGTTAGCAGAAGTAACCAACCTTGTAGAATATCCTTCTACAGTTGTTGGTAAATTTGAACCAGAATTTTTGGAATTACCAACTGAGGTAATTACTGAAGTTATGGTGACTCATCAGCGTTATTTTCCTGTATTCAAACCAGATAGTTCTGAGCAAGAATTATTGCCTAATTTCATTACCATTTCTAACGCTGATCCCCAAAAATCAGATATTGTTGCTGTTGGGAATGAAAGGGTAATTAGTGCCAGATTAGCTGATGGCAGATTTTTCTACGAAGCTGATTTAACTAAACCAATAGAAAGCTTTTTACCACAGTTAGAAAAAGTCACTTTCCAAGAAGAATTGGGTTCGGTGCGTACCAAGGTAGATAGAGTAGTTAAGATTGCTGAACGAATAACCACCCAATTAGAATTAGCAGAAAATCAAAGCCAAAAGATCCAACGTGCTGCTTTATTATGTAAAGCAGATTTGGTAACTCAAATGGTTTATGAATTTCCCGAATTGCAAGGCATCATGGGAGAAAAATATGCCTTAGCCAGTGGTGAAGATCCCGAAGTTGCAAAGGCAATTTATCAACATTATTTGCCAATGGGAGCCGGTGATATTTTACCGGAAAGCCTCACAGGTCAAATTGTCGGTTTGGCAGATAGATTAGATACCTTAGTAAGTATCTTTGGTTTAGGGTTAATTCCTTCTGGCTCATCTGACCCCTTCGCTTTACGTCGGGCTGCTAATGCTGTAGTTAAAATTACTTGGTTTTATAATCTGCCGATAAATTTAGATGATTTATTGGCACAAATAGCAACAGACTTTGCAGCGAAATATAGCAAAGATCAGGCATCATTAACCGCAGCATTACAAGAGTTTTTCTTACAACGCATCCGCACTTTATTGCAAGAAGAAAAGCAGATTGATTACGACTTGGTAAATGCAGTTTTGGGAGAAAATGACCCAGAATACACAGAACGGACGTTAAAGGATTTGTTAGATGTCCGCGATCGCGCCTTATACTTACAACAAATCCGTAACGATAGTACTTTAGATAACATCTACGAAACCGTTAACCGTTCCACACGATTAGCCGCCCAAGGTGATTTGGATACAAAACAGCTAGAACCAACAACTGTCGTTCGTCCAGAATTATTCCAAAAGCCCTCTGAGGCAGCTTTGTATAATGCTTTGATCGAATCAGTACCGCAAACTAAAACAGCACAGCAGACACGAAATTATCAACTGTTAGTAGCAGCACTAGCAAAAATTGCCCCTACAGTTAGTAACTTCTTTGATGGCCCAGATAGCGTTTTAGTTATGGACTCCGATCCAGAAATTAAGCGTAATCGATTACACTTACTGGGATTGGTTCGCAATCATGCCCGTGTTTTAGCTGACTTTGGGGCGATCGTCAAAAATCTGTAGCGTAGGTCAACAAAAAGTTGTGTAATTTTTGCAAAGAAGCGCTACTATAGGGAGTGCTTAACCAGGGACTCTGCTGCAATCTATGCCTAGAGCTACTGTAATTGGATTGGGAAAGTCCGGTGTTGCTGCGGCGAGATTGTTGAAAGGAGAAGGTTGGGAGGTAGAGCTAAGTGACAGCAACACCTCCGAAACCCTCCTACAACAACAACAAAAACTCGCTGCCGAGCAAATAACCGTAAAACTAGGCCAATCCTTAGAATTGAATGGTGCTAATTTACCCCAATTAATAGTTGTTAGTCCTGGCGTGCCTTGGGATATTCCCGTATTAATCAAGGCACGCCAATTAGGTATTGAAACCATTGGGGAAATGGAACTCGCTTGGCGAAATTTGCGATCGCTACCTTGGGTAGGAATTACTGGCACTAACGGTAAAACTACTACCACAGCTTTAATTGCTGCCATTTTCCAAGCAGCAGAATTAAATGCGCCCGCCTGCGGTAATATTGGCTACGCCGCTTGTGAAGTTGCCCTATCTTCGAGGGGGAGAGGGGAAGGGAGCAGGGAGCAGGGAGCAGGGGGAGCATCTGATAATTCCTCACTTTTAACTCCTAACTCTTCACTTGATTGGGTGATTGCGGAAATTAGCAGCTATCAAGTAGAATCTTCGAGTTCTCTTGCACCACGTATTGGTGTTTGGACGACTTTCACGCCGGATCATCTTAGTCGCCATCAGACTTTAGAAAATTATTACAACATCAAAGCCAAGCTATTGCATCAGTCTGAGTTGCAAGTGTTCAATGGCGATGATGCCTACTTGAGGCAACAAGGTTTAAGTGCTTGGCCTGATGCCTACTGGACAAGTGTCAAAGGAAAAGATTTCCTGATAAGCGAAAAAGGCTTTTACATTGAGGACGACTGGGTTGTGGAAAAATTGACTGCAACCTCTGCACCAGAACCGATTGTGAAAGTATCTACACTGCGGATGGTAGGAGAACATAACCAGCAAAATCTCTTGATGGCAGTAGCTACGGCACGATTAGCCGGAATTAATCGTGATGCGATCGCACGTGCTATCGTTGAATTCCCCGGTGTTGCCCACCGTTTGGAGCATATCTGCACTTGGGAAGGTATTGATTTCATTAACGATAGCAAAGCCACCAACTACGATGCTGCTGAGGTTGGTTTAGCATCCGTTAAAAGTCCAGCGATTTTAATTGCTGGTGGAGAAGCAAAAGCAGGTGATGATACCGGCTGGCTAGCACAAATTCAAACCAAAGCTGCTGCTGTGTTATTGATTGGCTCTGCTGCACCTGCATTTGCCCAACGCCTCCAAGAGGTGGGTTATTATTCCTACCATATTGTGGAAACTATGGAAAGGGCAGTTCCCAGATCGGCGGAATTAGCTAAGGAGTATGAAGCGCCTGTGGTGTTGCTGTCTCCGGCTTGTGCGAGTTTCGATCAGTACCCCAATTTTGAGGTGCGGGGCGATCGCTTCCGTCAGTTGTGCCTTGCTTGGGCAGAAGGAGAGAAACTTCAATACAACTCGATTCTTTCATCTTCTCTGCCTTAATTCATTTGCTGTGTGACTTGCAGCTACACAGTGAATGAGTCATGTAACCTAAAAGTGCGGTGCGATCGCATTATCACAGAGACTTAAAATATTCTAGAAGGATTGTTTAGAGCTAATTTAGTGGTTTTCTATAATTATATTTTGCTGTAGTTTGCAACTTCAACCTCATGAGCGATGCTTGTAGGTTTAGGAATAGGTAAACCATCTTCTAGCATTCCTTCTATATGAAATTCAATCGCTTCTGCAATCATCTGCTTAACTTCTTCTAAGGTTTCACCTGTAGTTACACAACCGGGTAAATCAGGCACATAAGCAGAGTAATTACTATCCGCCTTTTCAATCACCACTACGTAATGCATTGCCGTTCTCCTTATAATTGTGCTTGCCTCCAAATACTACTGAGAGTACCAGGGGCTAAGTCGTCAGACAATTTACCTGGAACTGTAACTAAACCTGGTTTCTCAGGATGCTTGAACTGTCGATGACTACCTTTAGTTCTATCAAGATACCAACCATCAGCTTCCACTCGCTTTATCACATCACGTACTTTCATGTTACTACTTATCTCTACAGGGAAAATTTCTGTTACAGATAGAGTGTCTTATTGAAAAAGCAAAGTAAACACAATTATGTCGCAATTCTGTCCGTCATTTTGTCGTGGGTTTCAGCATTGATAAGCAGATGGACAAAAATATTTCTCATGAATCGAGTGGCTCAAAATGAAATGCTAAAGTTAATAATCAAGCTTTTGCAGAGCTACATTCTCTCTCCCAGATAAAATTTATATATGAACGCTACACAAGAAAAACTAAAAGTTCAGCTTGAACAGGCTTTAGTTGCGGCTTTTGGCGCTGATTTTGCTGGAGTAGATCCAATTTTGGTTTCTGCTAGTAATCCTAAATTTGGTGATTATCAGGCGAATGTGGCTTTATCCCTGAGTAAAAAGTTAGGAAAGCAGCCAAGAGCGATCGCAGGTGCGATCGTTGAGAAACTAGATGTATCCGAAATCTGCGAACCTCCAGAAATCGCTGGGCCAGGATTTATCAATCTGAAACTGAAAACGGCATACCTGGAAGCACAACTGAACGAGATTCAAGCTGATCACAGGTTGGGAGTTCCAGCCGCGAAAACACCGAAGCGGGAAATTGTGGATTTTTCCAGTCCGAATATTGCCAAAGAAATGCACGTCGGACACCTGCGTTCTACGATTATTGGTGATTCCATTGCCCGGATTTTAGAATTTCAAGGACACGATGTTTTGCGGTTAAATCATGTGGGTGATTGGGGTACGCAGTTTGGCATGTTAATCGCTTATCTGCGGGAAGTTTACCCAGACGCGCTTACCACCGCAAATGCTTTAGATATTGGTGATTTAGTCTCTTTTTACCGCAAAGCCAAACAACGGTTTGATACAGATGCAGCTTTTCAAGAAACAGCACGGCAAGAAGTTGTCAGATTACAAGCAGGTGCAGAAGATACACTTCATGCTTGGAAACTATTGTGCGAACAATCGCGGCAGGAGTTTCAAGTAATTTATGAGTTGCTGGATATCAAGTTAACTGAACGGGGTGAATCTTTCTACAACCCCTTATTACCAAAAGTTGTGGAAGATTTAGAAAAATCGGGCTTACTGGTAGAAAACCAGGGCGCAAAATGCGTTTTTCTGGAGGGGTTTACAAATAGAGAAGGTGAACCTTTACCCTTGATTGTACAAAAATCAGATGGCGGTTATAACTACGCCACAACAGATTTAGCATCCCTGCGCTACCGAATTCAGCAAGATCAAGCAAAGCGGATAGTTTATGTAACCGATGCTGGACAAGGAAACCACTTTGCTCAATTTTTCCAAGTAGCACGCAAAGCCGGCTGGATTCCCGATGATGTGGAATTAGTGCATGTGCCCTTTGGGTTGGTGTTAGGAGAAGATGGGAAGAAATTCAAAACTCGTTCTGGGGATACTGTGCGGTTGCGCGATTTATTAGATGAAGCTGTTTCTCGTGCCCATGCTGACCTAAAAGCCAGATTACAAGAAGAAGAACGCCAAGAAACGGAAGAATTCATTAATGAAGTTGCTAGGGTAGTTGGGATCAGCGCAGTTAAATATGCAGACTTAAGCCAAAACCGCACCAGTAACTACATTTTCAGCTACGACAAAATGCTGGATTTCAAAGGTAATACTGCGCCTTATATGCTGTATGCTTATGCGCGGATTCAGGGCATTAGCCGCAAGGGTGATATTAACTTTAAAGAGTTGGGAAACAATGCTGTTTTGCTGGAACATGAAACAGAATTAGCGCTAGCAAAATATTTACTTCAACTGGATGAAGTTATTAGTAATGTAGAGCAAGATTTGCTGCCCAATCGTTTATGTGAATATTTGTACGAGCTGAGTAAGAAGTTTAATCAGTTTTACGATCGCAATCAGGGAGTTCAGGTTTTGGAGGCGGAGGAACCGCAACGGACATCACGCTTGATTCTTTGTGATTTGACTGCTAGAACTCTGAAGTTGGGATTGGAGTTGTTGGGAATTGAGGTATTGGAGAGGATGTAATTTTTTTAACGCAAAGGAACGCTGAGGTAGCGCAAAGGTACGCAGAGTAAGAGTTAAGCTGGTTTTTTCTTTGTGTACTTTGCGATTTTTTAATTAGAATTGCTGGATTGGAGGCGATCGCTTATGGTACGGACACCATCAAAAAACATAACTTTGGAAGAGTTTCTAATGTTACCGGAAACAAAGCCCGCTAGTGAATACATAGATGGCCAAATTATTCAGAAACCTATGGCACAGGGAGAACATAGTACCATTCAAGGTGAACTGATTATTTTTATTAATGGTGTCTTAAAGCCTCAAAAAGTTGCACGAGCATATCCAGAACTGCGGTGTACCTTTGGAGGTAGATCAATCGTCCCGGATGTAGCGGTGTTTACTTGGGATAGAATACCTCGCAAAGAAAATGGCAGGGTAGCAAATTTATTTTCAGCAGCTCCCGATTGGACTATTGAGATTCTATCGCCCGATCAAAGGCAAACGAAAGTTACAAAAAATATTCTGCATTGCCTGAATTATGAAACACAAATGGGTTGGCTAATTGATCCAGAAGAACAAACTGTATTTGTATACATCCGCAATCAACAGCCAGTTATGTTGGATGAATTAGAAGCTTTACTCCCTGTGCCAGATTTTGCAAGTGAGTTGAGGCTGACGGTGGGAGATTTATTTGGCTGGCTGTTGGAGTAAACCCAATCCTGACGAATTGATTAAGGAAATACACCAAGTGCAACAGATTTTATGGGTAGGAATCGGTTGTAAACGGGGAACCTCATGGCAGTTGATTGATTGGGCAATAGAGCAAGCTTTTAGAGAAAATCAACTTTGCCAAAGTGCGATCGCAGGAATTGCTACCATTGACACTAAAGCCTTAGAAGTTGGTTTAATAGAACTTTGCAACTTACGCAATTTGCCCCTAAAAACTTTTTCTGCCCAAATCCTTAGCTGTGTCTGTGTCCCCAACCCTGCCACAATTACCGACCACAAAGTAGGTACACCTAGCGTAGCAGAGGCAGCTGCTATTCTTGCAGCGACTCAAACCCCATTATTGACTGTTTCTCCTTTTACCACCATAGAAGCATTGGGAGTAAGGTTCTTAGTTCCTAAACAGATTTTCCAGCTACAAGGGCAAACAGGAGCGGTAACGCTAGCTGTTGCTCAAGCCTCAAATATTATTAGTCATTGGTCGAATGGCAGTAGGGAATGCGGCAACGCCGTCGTAGACCAATCACATTATTGTTCTCGTCGATGACAACGTAGTGGTCTCAAAGTTTCTTTTCAATCAATAGTTGCATTTCATAATATGAAGTATTTTCTTTTATCCATGCTTCGATAAGTTCGCTAGCTAATTGTGCAGATTCCTCTGAAAGTTCGCAGACAATAACTAATTCTTCAATAAAATTTTCTTTATCAATCGGCCCAAATTTATTCATCCATGCTACGATATAAATCTTTTCTTTATTCGCTTCGTCTTGATTAATACAAATACTTTTTTTATTATCTGGCGATATTAAGCTATAAATTGGATTCCCATCTAAAAATGGAGTTCCATCATTAAAATGAACGTTTAACCAAATTTTCCATCCATGTTTCTCTCCTTGGTGTTTTCTAAGAATACTCTCACACAAATTACGCCAAAAATTTTCAGAAGCTCTGTAATCATCAATATTTGATAAAAAGGCTTTAAATAAATGTTTTACCATTTTTTTGTGGTTATTGCGTTACTTTTATGGTGGGAACAAAAATTGGCTCAATTTTAATAATCACAATTTAGTATGTTTGATCGCCGAAAAAAATGACTTAAGCGATGAAGAAGTAGAATCAAGTGCCATTCATCATTGATCAATAGTCATTAGCTCAATACGGTTCAGTTAAAGCTAAAATCCTTTGTCAAAGTCAATTTTTTTAACGAACCACAGAGGCACAGAGAAGCCAGTGCGTTGGAGAGCCACTGCGGTCTTGGGGGTTTCCTCCATGAGCAAGTGGCATCGGGTTCCCCGACTTGTTCGCGCAGCGTCTCCCCTTGGGAGAAGCAACTGGCGCGACACGGGGAGAAGAAAGAAATGCTTAACTTTATTAGTCATTACTAAAGTAATAGCGTTGCTGAATTCAGGTATGAAAATGATTTTGCGTAATTTCAAAACTTTTGTCTTGACGTTTCATTACAACGTCTCTACACCCAGATTCATACATTTAATCAGCAACGCCAAAGTAACATTAGTACAGCACGGCGGAAATAAACTTTCTAGTCAACAACTCTCAAAAAATAGTTAATTACGCTAGAAACAATAGCTAGCACAATTGAACCTAACAAAGCAGGTAAA
The DNA here is from genome assembly GCF_034931145.1 of Nostoc sp. UHCC 0252. Lineage (NCBI taxonomy): Bacteria > Bacillati > Cyanobacteriota > Cyanophyceae > Nostocales > Nostocaceae > Nostoc > Nostoc sp. UHCC 0252. The sequence continues at coordinate 84,735 of NZ_JAYGHE010000019.1, forward strand.
AAGCCCTGAATCTCAAAACCAGAACCAGGAGTCAAGGCACTTGCTAACCAAAGAGTTAAAGCGTTGATTACCAATGTAAATAAACCAAAGGTGAGCAAGGTAATTGGAAAGGTCAAAATCTGTAAAATTGGTCTAACAAATGCATTAACCAAACCAATAACAAGGGCAGCTATCAAGGCAGTCACAAAATTCTTGATAAAGAATCCTGGAACGATATTAGCAGTCAGAAATAACGCCACCGCAGTACCGAGCCAAGTTAATAAAAAGTGTTTCATAAGTTTTTTTAGAGGAATTAGCAGTAAGTTTAATTAATTTCACTATTTACAGCTGTGATCTGTAACACTATCAGGTGTCATTGTGCTTGACTCTTAAAGTTGCCATCATTTTTTGTCAGCCCAAAAGCAATGTAATTTTTCAGTGCTGGCATAGAGAGATACTTTTAATCGGTGTATCTTTATCGTATTGCAGGATGTACCACGAATTAAATTTATCAAAAATTAATAGAGCAGCAAAAATTTTATAGAGGTTTCTCGACCGAGAGAAACCTCTGTACCTAAAAGAGGGTATTTAGCACTAGCAAGTTCCATCATTAAGGGAACTGCCAAAATTTCACTATAGTAGATGGCAACTTTAATATCAGCCTAACGCTGTTGGGGCTAACGCCGCAAAAGAACCTCCCAGGTAGAGCCACCAACTACACCGTCAGTTTCTAAACCATAGCGCTTTTGTGCTGCTTTCACAGCTGCTTCGGTTGTCTCGCCAAAGTCTCCATCGACATCGCCTTTCAAGAAACCAAGCTTTTTCAGTTGTTGTTGCAGCTTAACAACTTCAGAACCACGTAATCCTATACGCAAAATTGGCAATCCTTCTGAGGTGTATTGAATGCCAGGGGTTCGCTGAGTACTCGTTTTTGGCTGAGTTCGAGTATTTTGCCCAGTCCGTGTAGTTGCTTGAGTCCGAGTAGTTGATGTAGTCCGATTCGGCGTTTTTTGTGTGCTTGATGTAGTTCTTCTTGGGGTAGCCGGCCTTGGTTCGGGGCTAGCCGCAACTCGTGTTACAGGTTGCCTTGGAGGGTTGGGGTTAGGATTTACAACGTTGGTGAAGTTGCTAGTCTGGGTTGGAACAGGAAAATTCGTAGCTGAGTTAAATCTTGGCTGAGATGAAGGAACGGTTGATGTTATTGCTTGGTCTTTAGGGAAAAGTCGTTGCCACGTGTTGGCATCAACAATGCCATCTGGATTTAAACCAGCTGCTTGTTTGAATCGGGTAACAGCATTAGCTGTATTCTCACTATATGTACCATCTACCGCACCAGAATAAAAACCCAAAAGTTTTAGGGCTGCTTGAAGTTCAGATACACGTTCGCCTTGGCTACCAACTTTGAGGGTAGGGCGATTAATGCTATTAGCAGGATTGACTTGAGCAATTTTTTGTGGTGCTGCAATTGATACTACAGGCGTTGAGGCAATAAGCAGAGGTGTAGCGGAGAGCAAGAGTATTTCAATGGCTGATAAAGATTTATACTTCTTTAGCCACCAAACTTTTTGCAGCTTTTCCATTTTACAGCGATTTACAGTGGGGTCTAGTAATTTTAAGTAACTCAAAATACTTGCTGTCAGGCTGCTTTGCATGGAATTTACTCCCAGAATATTCTCATGCTAATGGTACAACCGCTTGGTCTAAAAAACAGCTGCTCCATCATACAATGTTTACGATCGCTACGCCTACGCAAATTTTCAGTTATGCGATCGCACGATTAATTGCTTCTTCTTGACCAACTAAAGATAAATAAGGCTCTTTTAAATACTTACTTGCGGCAGCGATCGCATCCTGGGCACTCACTGCCGCAATCAATTCTTGAAATTTGGTGTCAAAATCAATTCCTAAGCCCAAAATTTCATACCAACCGTATATTTGAGCAATTTGCCCGTTCGTTTGTTTACCCAAGGCGTACTGTCCGAGAATCTTATTTTTCGCAGCTTGCAGGGCACTTTCAGAAACTTCATCCGTAGACAATAAATCTACTTCTGTACGTAGTCCTTCTAGGGCGATGCTGGTATTCTCTGGTGCTGTACCCATGTAAACTACAAAGGAGGCTGGAAATAGCCTTGTTGAGTAAAAGGCGGATACTTCGTAAGCTAAACCGCGTTTTTCTCGCAATTCGACAAACAAGCGACTAGAAAGCCCGTTTCCCAAGTAAGTACACAGCAACTTCAGGGCGGCGTAGTCAACAGAATTCACCGATGTTCCCAAATAACCAAGCATCACAATTGATTGCTGTGTCTGTATTGGCTTAACTTTTACCTGTGGTTCCACCCTAATTTCAGGTAAATTTAGTATTGGTAGTGCTTGAGCTGGCGCTTGCCAATCAGCAAAAACTTCTTCTACCAACGCGGCTGCATCTGTGGGTGTGACTCTCCCAGCAATGCTAATTACTACATTATCTGGACGGAAATAAGTTTGATGATACTCCACCAAATCTGCACGAGTTAAGCTACTCATGGTGGTTTCATCTCCCAGTACCGACATCGAGTAGGGATGATTTTGGTACATTACCTGCCGCATTTGTTCAAAGGCGACATTGAACGGTTGCTCTTTTTGGGAACGAATATCTTGGAGTGCTAAACGGCGTTCTAGTTCCACTTGAGTTTCGGGAAAAGTAGGCGATCGCAAAATCCGCCCTGCCAATGCTAAAATTTCACCAAAATCGGATGTTACCGTCTTGAAAGATAGCAGAAAATAATCAGTGCCAGCATCCGCACTCAAACTCGCCCCTACAGACTCGACAATTTCTGCAATTTCTAAGCTGGAGAGTCCATCGCATCCCTTTGTCATCACTGCTGATAACAAATGCGCCAACCCTGCTTGCTCCCGGTTTTCGTTACAACTACCGGCGCGCACAAAAATTCGTGCAGCAATAATATCCGCAGCAGGATTTTCTGCTGCCAGCACGACAATGCCATTATTTAATACGGTGCGATGGATAGGCGATTTTTGCAGCAAGGTTGTCATTTGTCCTTTGTCATTTGTCATTTGTCATTCGTCCTTTGTCAAAAACTAATTCCCAATTCCCCATTCCCAATTCCCAATAACTAACAAGGTTTAAGTACAGTAACCGCATAATTTTCCAGTGATAGATACTGTTTAGCTAATTTTTGTAGTTCTTGGGCATCAAAAGACTGAATTTGTTGCGGATATGTCACAGCTAATTCAGCTTGGGCGATGGTGTTGTAATATCCATAAAGCCCCGTCAGTTGATTTGGTGTTTCAGTAGAAAATGCATACTCATTACACAATACCCTGCGTGTACGGGCAAGTTCCTGTTCACTAATTGCTCCAGTCTGCAAGTCATCCAAATGAGCGCAAATTAAGGACTCAACTTCCTCCAGATTTTCTGGTTCTAACCAGGCAGTAATTGTAAATAAACTTGATTCTCGTTGTAGAGAAAAACTACTATAAATTCCTTGTACCAATTGCAAATCTTCTCGTAAATCGCGCACTAAGCGCGAAGTTCGCCCTTCTGCCAATAACACCGATAACAAATCTAAACCATAGCCAGTACGAATTTCTTCTACTCCTGGTACTAGCCAAGCCATCAACAATCGCGCTTGCTCTATACGCGGTAAACACAGTTCTTGACGGTGAATTCCTGTGATTGCTGGCTTTGTCACTTTCTCAAACTGCGGACAATTCGAGCGTTCGGCAAAATCAGCAAATGAACGATTTACCAATTCCCAAGCTGGTTGCTGGGCTATACCCCCAGCAATTACCACTGTCATGTTTTCCGGCTGATAGTGAGTGCGGTGAAAACAGCGCATTGCTTCTGGCGATTGCTGCATCAGTTCTTGCTCAGTACCCAGCACCGAACGTCCGTAGGGGTGATGCGGATAGATGCTTTGAATCAGAGCTTGAAATCCTATCCAGTCGGAATCGTCTTGACAAGAGCGAATTTCCTCTAGCACCACGTCCCGTTCGCGGCTAAATTCGTCTTCTGGAATTGCTGCATTCAGCAAGAGTTCTCCCAAGTAGGGGAGAGTATCTTTTAAATAAGGGGCAGCTGTGGTGAGTGAATAATGAGCGTAATCATAGCTTGTCGCCGCATTACTTACGCCACCCCGGTTTTCAACTTTGGAATCGAACATTCCAGGGGGTAACGTCGCCGTCCCTTTAAAAATCATGTGTTCTAAAAAGTGCGCCATACCAAACCACGGTTTTGGCTCTAGGCTTGCTCCAGCACGCACCCAAACATCCGCTACAACTACGGGAGTAGTGGGAATCTCTTGATGAATAAACGTTAAACCACTGTCTAATCGGAAGACCGAGGCTGGAAATACTGTATTAGTTAGTTGCTGTGACAATTTTCTGTAGCTTTAACCACAATTTAATGCAATTGTGTCATCTTAACTCTGAACGATACCTCATTTAGAATCAAGTTATACAGATTTAGTAAAATTGTGCTATTGCTGTCCTCCAGATTACCGAAAAATTAGAAGTGTTATGCATTGAGAGGAATATCGCAAATTAATTACAATACTGGAATTTCAATGACAAATTCTGTTCCTTCACCAAGCACAGAATTGCACCTCAACCGCCCATTATGGGTTTCTTCGACAATTTGACGAGCGATCGCTAATCCTAATCCTGTTCCCTTCCCAACCTCTTTAGTTGTAAACAGGTGATCAAAAATCTTTGCTCTAACCTCCTCTGGCATCCCCTGACCGTTATCTTTGATGCGAATTGTCACCGTATGTTTATTAGATACTTCGGTGTTAATCAGGATTTGGTGATGGTTCGCTTGCGCTTGGACAAAAGAAAGCCCTTCAATGGATGTATCTAAGGCATCAATTGCATTAGCGAGGATGTTCATAAATACTTGATTTAATTGTCCTAAAAAGCACTTAACTGGTGGTAGTTTTCCGTATTCAGTGATAACTTCAATTGCTGGGCGTTTTTCGTTAGCTTTGAGGCGATACTTCAAAATCAACAGGGTACTCTCAATTCCTTCATGGAGATTACAAGCAACTTTTTCGGTTGTATCGGCTCTGGAAAAGGTGCGAAGGCTGGTACTAATGTCTTCAATCCGTTCTGAAGCCACCTTCATTGAGTCTACTAGTTTTGGTAAGTCTTCAGTCAGGAATTCTAGGTCAATTTCTTCGCTATGCTCAATGACTGCGATCGCTGGATTGGGATAATGTTCTTGGTAACATTGGATATGGGCGAGTAAGTCTTGAATATACTCTTCGGCATTGTTGACACTGCCTTTGAGAAATCCAATGGGATTATTAATTTCATGTGCCACCCCAGCAACCAAATTACCCAAGGTTGCCATTTTTTCATTTTGCACCATTTGTAATTGGACTTGTTGGAAATTTTGCAGCGCTTCTTCTAAATCCTGAGATTTGTGCCGTAAATCCGCTTCAGACTCTTGTAGTGCGGCTTCAGCAAGTTTGCGTTCGCTAATATCTATGATTACGCCATCCCATATAATTGAGCCATCAGCTTGTCGCTCTGGTTGAGATGCACCTTGAAGCCATTTTATGGTTCCTGAAGATGTGATAATTCGCCATTCTTGTCGAAATGGTGTGATGTTTTCAGCAGAGTAGATCATCGCCTGCTGCATGCTGGCAAAATCATCTGGATGTTCATAAGAACGAAGACTCTGCGTTCCTGTGATTATTTCCTCTGCTGTCACCTCATAAAGGTTGTAGCAGCCAGAGCTGACGTAGGGCATTGAAACTGAACCGTCAGCATTTAAACGTAGTTGGTAAATTGCCCCAGGAATATTATCAGCGAGTTTCTGGAAGCGGGCTTCGGTAGTACGAAGTTGAGTGAGCGATCGCTCTAGTTGATGGGCATAATTTTGAGATTCTTGATAAAGACGGGCATTTTCTAGAGATATGGCGGCTTGAGCGCATAGCAGTTGGATAATTTCGGTGCGATCGCTTGTAAATGCGCCAATCGTCAACTTATTTTCCAGATATAGTAACCCAATTAATTGACCATGACGCAAAATCGGCGTACACAACACACTTTTGGGTTCTTGCTCCATCAAATATTGGTCAGTAATAAAATCGTTTTTTACTGTTGCATCATCCAGCACCACAGTTTTTAAGGTGCGTTTGACATAGTTTACCAATGCGATCGGAATGTTTTGGCTACTTGACAATGGTACAGATACCAGAGTCACCCCTTCATTGATGGTGGCTACAGCTTTAACCACTAAGTTGCCCTGTTCGAGTACAAGTAGGGCAACTTTTTTCGCTCCAGCATTTTCCATCACCACTTGCAAGAGGGTAGTGAGCAATTGCTCTAATTGAATTTCACTGGAAAGAGCTTGTGCGGCTTTAAAGATGGTGGCAAAATCGAGGGCTTCAGAAATACTGCTGCTAGAAAGATTTGTGTGGATGGTTTGATGTGGAAATGACGATGCATCGACACTTGAACTCAGTTGAAAGCGATTATGCTGCCCTTGTAAGATAGGAGCCAGGAGTTGAGGATAGCGTTTTTCTAAGTCTTCAGTTTTGGCTTTAGCGCCCCAACGAGCATAGCAGTAATAAGCTTCTTGCATGTAAACTTGGGCAATTTTTTCTTTACCCCATTCGAGGTAGAACTTGGCAGCTAGTTCATTGCTCAAAGCTTCTTCTTGAATATATTCGTTTGCTTTCGCTAGAGTTATGGCGCGATCGTATAATTCTATTGCTGCTATTTTTTCGCCCAAAACCCGATAGCGTTCTGCTTCCACCAAATCAAATTTGTGCTGGAAATTCATCGGTGCAAATTTGGCTCTAAACTGCAATTTTTCTTGATTTTCGCCAACCTTTAAGAGTAATTGCTCCTGTTGAGACGGTTCAGCCGTTGCATAGACAGCCAGCCGAGACAGAGAATCGTAATAGTAGAAAACAGGCACAGATAACATTCCTGCTGCACCATTGAGGTATTGCTCTCCCTGATTTGCATTTTCAACTGCCACTGGAAAATTCTCAAACAAATAACTGAGTGTTAACTTACTTAGGTGAAATATATGGAGTGTTAACTCGTCCTTTTCTTGAAGGAGCGCAGATAAGAGTTCTTCTTCTTGACAATCTTCACCAATCAGGGAGTCTGGATAGTCGCTATATTCTGTGAGATTTTTAATGGTTTGAGAGGCGATATTAGACCAATTTAATAAGCGTTGATTTTTGGCATAATTAGACTCATAGGCTTTGATATCTGCTAAAAGGATTTCCAAAACTTCTGTGCCACTTAAATAGATATAAAATAACTTAAAAAGCATCGATGCTAGCACATGAAAAAAATCGCCTGTCTCTAATCCAAAAGTATGGGATTCCTGTAATAAACTAATTGAGGTGCGAGCATGTTGTTGATTAAATTGATTCAATGCACCCACCTTAAATAGAGTCATGCTTTGAACAGATTTTGCTTGAAGTCTATCCACCAGCATTAAAGCTAGTTTGCCAAATTCGTAGCCTGACTCCAATTGGTTACAAGTATTAAGTACAATTCCAAAATCTGCATACCCTGGTGCAGAAAGTGGTGCATTGCCATATTTAAGAGATACATTCACCTCTTCGCAGGCAATAATTGGGAACAGATAAGGCGCAGCCTGATGGATGGCGGGAGTAATGCTAGCCATAATCCGCAAAGCAACCAAAGCTTTGGGATCATCCATTAATGGCAAATCAACTAAGCCCTGAATACTTCTGTCAGCCAAGGTGGAGAGCGTATTGACTACAGATTGCTGAATGTCTGGAGGTGTGACTGATTCAGGTAATGTTACCCCAAGTTGAGCCAGAAGTTCACGTCCAATTGCGATCGCTTTGAATGATTGATTCCGCACCTGATAAGCTTGGAGTTGCACTTCATAAACTTTCACTCTATCCAGTAAGGTGGTTGTTTTTTCGATGACGACCTGGATCAGAAACTCCATAAGCTCAAACTCATTGTTGAGAAAGGCAGCTTCGGCGGCTTCTTCGTATAAACTTCGAGTCAATTCGTAGGCAATTTCCCAACTATTAATTGCCAACAATTCCATTCCCGAATTGAAGTAATGCATTGCTGCACCATAAGCGGTAGCTTCTTTCGCTTTTCGACCAGCATTCAGATTTAACTGAGCTAATTGTTGACGTTCAGTCGGTTGGGTGATTAGCAATATTCCTCGATTTAACTGACTGACAATCTCAAAAATTCGCTCCTCTTGCTGAGACTCAGAGGTATTTTGCAAGAGTAATTGACCAATTTTAAGATGCGTAAATTGTTTCTCTGCATCTGGAATTAGCAAATAGGCAGCTTGCTGCACACGGTCATGCAAAAATTTGTAGATAGGGAGTTGGAAATTGGAATTTAAAGGATTTGATCCAGAATCATGCCCATTCTCTTGAAAGAATTTATAAACTTCACTAGTAGGTAAAACTAACCCTTCTTGCAAAGCTTTCCATAAAAACGCTGCCGTTTCGGTTTCAGATTGTTCAGAAACAATTGCTAAGGTTAGCAAATCAAAAGAGTTGCCAATACACGCGGCTAATTTCAACACATTTTGCGTTGCTGCTGACAACTTCTGCAATTGTAGTGCTACGAACTCTACCACATCATCAGTGAGAGCCAGAGATTTTACAGCAGCAATATCACATTGCCAATACCCTTGAGCAAAATTAAATGTAATCAATCCATCTTCATACAATACTTTGAGAAATTGCGTTACAAAAAATGGATTTCCTTGAGTTTTTTGATATATGAGTCGAGTTAGTGGTTGGGCAATTTTATCTGAACAACTCAAGGTATCAACCACTAATTGATTTAAACTGGCTTTAGTAAGTGGGGCTAAAGTAATGCTGTGAATCGTAGCATTAGCTTTGCGAATCTCCGTTAAAGTCAACATCAACGGATGTGCGCTAGAGACTTCATTATCTCGATAAGCTCCAATTAAAAGTAAAGAGCCACTTCCTGACTCGTTCATCAGCAGCTGCATCAATTTGAGTGATGCAGAATCAGCCCACTGCAAATCATCAAGGAAAATTACTAGTGGATGTTCTTTTGTGGTGAATACCTGAATGAATTTTTGGAAGAGTAAATTGAAGCGATTTTGGGCTGCACTTGGCGAGAGTTCCGTTGCAGGTGGTTGTTGACCAATAATTTGTTCTAGTTCGGGAATTACTTCAAGAATAACTTGCCCCTCATCGCGCAGCACTTGTAAAATTTTATTTTTCCAACTTGACAACTGGGCATCACTTTCACTCACCAATTGCCCCATTAAGTCTCGAAATGCCTGCACAAAAGCGGAAAAGGGAATATTACGATTAAATTGGTCATATTTCCCTTTAATGAAGTAGCCCCTCTGCCGGACAATGGGTTTGTGAACCTCGTTGACCAAAGCAGTTTTACCAATACCAGAAAAACCAGCCACCAGCATTAGTTCTGTCTGATTGTTGGTAACGCGGTCAAAGGCTTTGAGCAGAGTTTCAACTTCAGGCTCACGACCATAGAGTTTTTCTGGGATAATAAAGCGATCGCACACATCCCGTTGAGCAATCGGAAAACTTGTAATTTCCCCCGTTTCTTTGAGTTGATGTAAGCAATTTTCTAAATCATATTTCACCCCCAATGCGCTCTGATAGCGGTCTTCGGCATTTTTCGCCATCAGTTTATTCACAATCGATGAGAGTACAGGCGTAATTTGGGGATTAATCTCATCTACTAAAAGCGGAAGTTTGGCAATATGACAATGTACCAATTCCATCGGATCGGATGATTGAAATGGTAATTCCCCCGTCAATAACTCGTAAAAAGTTACACCTAGAGAGTAAAAATCAGTTCGGTAGTCAATTCCCCGATTCATTCGCCCAGTTTGCTCTGGTGATAAATAGCCGAGTGTTCCTTCTAATACATTAGGACTCATCAAAACTTGAGTTTCTCGTGGCAACAGAGATGCAATACTAAAGTCTATTAACTTAACTTCTTTAGTTTCTGGATTAATTAAAATATTGGCGGGTTTAATATCTTTGTGAATGACTCGATGACGAATTAGAATATCTAACGTATTGCACAGTGCGATCGCAATTCGTAAAAACTCCATCAGAGATTCTACGCTTTCCCCCACTCCCCACTCCCTACTCCCTACCCCCCATTCTTTAAGAGAAATTCCCCCAAAGTCTTCCATTACTAAGGCATAGCCATTTTGATAGGGTTCTAGTCCGTATGTTTGGATGATTCCAGGTAGATTTAAATTTTTGGCGATGGTAAACTGGTTCCGAAACTGGATTAATTCAATGAAACTGGGATAAACAGTTTTCATCAGCTTAATCACCACAGATTTTTGGTCACTTTCTCGATTAGCGCGATAAACCAAGGTTCGAGAACCATTGTAGAGTTCTTTGCCAACGTGATATCCGGGAATGCTGACCATAGAGCTTAATTTTTGAAACCTCAGTATCTAGGTTTCCCAAAAACATGGCAATCTTTACTGTCAGTTCGCTTATTTTAGACTGATTTAAATAATTAAAGCTCCCAAATTCTAACTGATTTTGGGAGCTAATAATTTTAAGTTCACCGCGACGCCGTTTTACCTAAGTTTATGACCTGGGTTTATCCAGGTGGGAACCTAAATTCCTCGTTTAAAGTTTCCGGGTACATGCCCGGTATACTGCCACGAGAACAGTTGGCTCCCTTGTCATTAAAGGCATAGATCAAAAAACTTGATGGCAGTCACCAACGTCGTAGTGCAACTCACTCATTATAGCTTTTCAAAAGATGTTGTGTGTTCAACATTGAAAGTTTCTGATCAGTTTACCTGGGATACCAGATAGATTCTATGTTGTGGGCGATGGAGTACGTCGATTCTTGATTTTGATTATCCAGCAAAACCGTAACATGCCCTAACTTCCGCCCAGGACGTGATTCTGTCTTCCCATACCAGTGAACGTGTGCTTGGGGAATTTCTGCTATTTGTTGACGCTGGCTTTGGTAGTCGCTGTGAGAATTTTCATAACCCAGTAGGTTAACCATCACAGCACCCGCGCACTGCAAAGCCGGATTTCCTAAAGGTAAACCACAAACGGCTCTCAAGTGCTGTTCAAATTGAGAAGTTTCACAAGCATCAATCGAAAAATGCCCAGAATTGTGGGTACGGGGTGCAATTTCATTTACCAAAACTTTGCCATCAGCCTTGATAAATAGCTCAATTCCAAAAATTCCCACTACTTCTAGGCTATTTAATAGAGTATGTGCGATCGCTTCTATTTCTTCTGCTTGATTAGGTGTAATCTCTGCTGGCGCAATTACCCGCCGACAGACTTGTTGTTCTTGTTGAGTTTCGACTACTGGGTAAGTGACAATTTCTCCCTCCACAGAACGCGCTGCAATGATTGCTAGTTCCCGTTCAAAAGGGATAAATTCTTCTAACAAAAAAAGTGATTTATTTAAAGGTTTTGTTTTGGTTTCATAACTTAGCTTTTGTTCCAAAGTAGCAAAATCTTTAATTATGAAAGTACCTTGACCGTCATAACCATGACGACGGGATTTTAAGACAGTCGGAAAACCTAGATATTCTATTTTTGATCGGAGATTTTCTACCTCTTCAAGGGCGAAAAATTGCGGAACTGGTAAGCCTAAATCGCGTAAATAGCAACGCTGATCATATTTATCTAAAAGAGGAACTAAAGCTTCTAATTTGGGACGAAAACAAACACCTTGCTGCGCTAAAATAGATAAAGCTTGCAGGTTAACAAATTCGTTTTCAAAGGTGATAACATCGCATTTTTGAGCTAATATTTTCGTAGCATTTGCGTCATCAACTGGGGCGAAAACAGTTTCCTGAGCGATTGACACGGCCGGATCGTCTTCACTAGGAGTTTGTACTAATAATTTTACTCCTAGCTTCTGTGCTGCATCCGCCATCATCCAGGCAAGTTGTCCGCCACCAATTACACCAACACGTTTCATTGACATCCTAAAGAATCACGAGTTTGCACGCCTGTTTTAGAATTCACACCACTGGCTTTTTGACACAGTTCTTTGATTTGCACCCGATCCAAAATTGCATCTGTAAAATCTGCTCCATCTATATTCACATCATCAAAGATGGCACGGAGCAAAAGAGCTTCTTTGAAAACTGCATCACTCAAATCTGCCTTAGTCAAGTTTACCTGATCGACCATTGCATTAGTTAAATCTGCTCCGTGGAGATTTGCTTTTGTCATCACCGAAGCACTCATAACTGCTCCCCGCAAATCAGCCTTTGAAAAGTTAGCCAGTTCCATATTGGCGTTAGAAAACTCCGCAGCTTGCAAACTGTCACCAGAAAAATCACGTCTTGATAACTCTGCATTACTAAATGACAGTGGATGAGTCCAACTTACTGCCAGTGCAGGATTAGCCACGCACCAGATAATAATTCCGAGAAGGAGCGCCAACCCTTGCCGCCAAAATATACTGAGAGTCAATTTGGTGTCTAATTGCTGCATTTAATTACCGTATTTGAATATTAGCAAGACTTGCAGCCTTGCTACTGGACTTGAGGGATATGTATTTGTGTATTTCCCTTGCTTAATATTTTGTAACGCAAAAAGGGCAGATGCGTAGTCTGTTATGGATATAGCTTCTCACTTTTGAGTAGACGAAAGGCAAAAGAAAGAGAAAACGGTTTGAAACTACTAAATTTATGTATGGGGATTATTTTTTTACTTTTTAATAGGACTCTACGTGAAAACTATAGCAATTCTAAATCATTCGTGAAAAGTTAGATCCCCGACTTCTTTAAGAAGTCGGGGATCTGGACACTAAGAATTTTCACATTTAACTTGAAAGGGCTAGTTATGAGTTGTGATTTCTGATTGGGTAATTATGACTGAATGATCGTATTTGAAGAATTACGAGTTAGAAGACCATCTTCCATTTCGACGATGCGATCGGCGATGTCTAGAATGCGGTTGTCGTGTGTCACTAATAAGATAGTAGTTCCCTGGTTTTTGGCTAGACTCTGCATTATTTCTACAACATCGCGTCCTGATTGTTTGTCTAATGCAGCTGTTGGTTCGTCTGCTAGCACCAGTGGAGGGCGATTTACTAGGGCGCGTGCGATCGCAATTCTTTGTTTTTGTCCACCAGAAAGATTGTCTGGGTAGTAATCTACTCGTTCTTCTAAACCGACTGACCCCAGCATGGCTTTTGATTTAGCCACTGCTTCTGATTGAGAAATATTATCATTCAACTCTACCGCCATCTGCACATTTTGCTTTGCAGTCAAGAAACCTAGCAAATTGTGAGCTTGGAAAATATAACCAATGTTGCGTCGCATTTGTACCAGTTTGTTTTGACTGACACCAACGAGTTCTTCACCTAAAAATTTTAAACTTCCTTCTTGTACAGACCGCAAACCACCAATTAAGCTCAGTAATGTAGTTTTACCTGAACCTGATGGCCCAGTCATAATTACAATCTCACCCGAATATATTTCTAGGTTGATATCAAATAATATCTGTTTTCTCAGTGAGCCTTTACCATAGTAGTGATTGAGATTCTTAATGGCAATTACAGGTTCTTTTTCCATCATTTTTTTGTTAGTTACAAGTTAGTATTTTCAAAATTTAACTTTAGGTTGGAGCAGAAAATAGGTTTTCTTGATCCTTAGTTATAAGCTGTATTTATTAATAGCAACTTTTAATTAAGATTGAATTAACTAAAAAATATCTGCTGGATCGGCGGAACGTAGTTTTCGGACTGCGATCGCACCAGAAATAATACACATCAATATAGTCAGAATTAACACCATTACGGCACGTTCAAAACTCATGAAAACTGGTAACAGAGTTGCATCTCTGGCACTGCTATACATAAATAATGAAAAAACTATTCCAGGGAAATATCCGAGAACAGCTAGGAGCAAAGCCTCTTGAAGAATTACGCCCAATAAATAGTTTTGTGTATAGCCGATTGCTTTGAGAGTAGCGTACTCAGCTAAATGGTCTGCAACTTCTGTATAAAGAATTTGATAAACAATCACAGTTCCGACAATGAAACCCATGACAGTCCCTAATGTGAAAATAAACCCAATGGCTGTACTGTTTGCCCAATAACTCCGTTCAAAATCAATAAATTCTTGCTTAGTTAAAACATTTACTTCGTTAGGTAAATACTGACGTAATTCTTGGGCGACAACTTGAGCATCTGCTCCTGGCTTTAATCTAATCAGCCCAATGTCAATCAATCCTTGTTGGCGATTGTTGAATATCCGTAAAAAGTTAATATCGCTTGTAATTAAATTTCCATCTGCGCCGAATGATGCACCTAATGTAAATAGTCCTTCTACTTTAATCCGCCGCCTTCTTACTTCTGCTGTTACAGTCTTTCCTTCGCTATAATTAGCAGCAATTGGGCCATACTCTACCCTAGAAGAACGATCAAATAGAACTACATCAGGAAGTTTAAGTTTATCTAAGTTTTCCTGAACACCAGGTAAGTTAACTATATTAGTTTCTGGGTTCATTCCAAAGATTAAGATACTACGAGGACGACCTGTTACAGGATTTTTCCAGATTGTAAAGTCTAAATATATAGGATGTACTGATTGGACTGCGGGTAAATCTAAAGCTTTATATAACCGTCTTTGAGAAAAGCTTCTCATTGCCAAAACAGCGCTAGATTGACTATTGATCAAAACAATATCGCCCTGTAAGCTGCTATGAAATCTAACGTTACTATAATACAAAGCATCTCGAAAACCGAGTTGCATAAACATTAAAATATCAGCAAAAGAAATTCCTGCCAAAGCTACAGCTAGGCGAGTTTTTTCTCTTGTCAATTGTAGCCACGACAGAGGTATTTTTTGACTCATGTTATAGGCATCCAAGCACAGTTATAATAATTCGTAATTCGTAATTCAATTTTGTAGCGGAAAGTTAGAAAAAGTACAGAAAGTAACGATTGTATAGAATTTCTAGAATGTCTAAAATTGTTTAGACAGCCTAATTAAGAAGATTCTCAATCTAAAATATCAAATTACAAATTGGTAATACTGTTCGCCTATAACTTAGGGTGTTGACTTTGATGAAATTTGATGATTTTCGGTTCATGCTATTTTTGTGAGGGTGAAAAATATCTCTCCTGTCATTGCGAGCGGAGCGAAGCAATCGCTTGAAATTGCTTCGCTCCGCTCGCAATGACTACACAAATTTTGCACGAATTTTTACCCTCTCAAAGGCATATCAACACCCTACCTATAACTTGGTTAGTTATTAATTTCGACAATGACTTTAGCGTAAGTTAAACCAGATACTTTCTGGCTATCTTCTGGAGACAGAGCAATCTTAACTTCTACAACTCTGGCATCTACATCTGCTGCTGGATCTGTATTTAGCACATCCTTTTTACCAATTTTTCTGCCAATTTCAGTGACAGTTCCCTTTAATTCGCCGCCAAATGCTCCATTGTCGCTGTTGATGGTAGCATCTTGACCAATCCGCACCTTACCAATGCTATCTTCGGCAACTTCGGCAATTACATACATTTGGCTGGTTTGACCAATTTCAGCAATACCATTTGCACCTATGGCTTCGCCTGATTTGGTGTAAACCTTTAAAATCTCTCCTGCGATTGGTGCTTGAACATAGCTTAACCTTAGTTCTGCTTCGGCTCTCCTGACATTTGCGATCGCATTACTAACTTGGGCTTGCGCTACTTGCACATCGGTAGGACTAACATCTAAAATTCTGCTCAGTTTGGCTTTTTCTTCATCGATTTGCCTTTGCAAAGTTGCTAAAGTCTTGTCACGGTTAACTCTGGCTTCAATTAGCTGCTGTTGCAAAGTTGCTAAATTTTGTATTTGGTTAGCTCTAGCCTCAGCAAGTTGCTGTCGTACAGTTGCTAATGTCTGCTTGAGGGTAGCTTGGCTTTCAGCCACTTGCTGATTAGCAGTTACCGCACTCAAACGTCTTCTATCCCGTTCTTGCTGAGAAATTGCACCTTCTTTGTATAAATAATCATAGCGTCCAGCATCAACTTGGGCATTGCGCTGTTCGGCTCGGATGCGTGCAAGTGTTGCTCTCAAAGCGTCTCTTTGCCCACTGAGTTCAGCTTCCAGGCGATTTACTGTTGCTTGTTGAACAAGTTTATCACCACTCAATTGGGCTGCAATCCGCGCGATCGTTGCTTGTTGACCATCCCTTTCACCAATATACTGCGCTTGTAGACGAGCAACAACTGCTCTTTGGGCTTGAATATCTCTTGGAGATCCAGCCCTAACTTGCGCTAAATTGGCACGCGCTTCTTGCACTTTGGCTTTTGCTTCTTCTAGTCCGGCTATTTGAGTATCGCGGTTGTCCAAAATTGCCACAATTTGGCCTTGCTTTACTTGTTCACCCTCTCTCACTAAAAGTTGCTGAATGCGTGATGATGGCGCTAATCCTGATGATGGGGCGGACAATTTAACAACTTCGCCTCGTGGTTCCAAACGCCCTACAGCACTAATGCTATTAGTAGATGGCATTACAGGTGCAGATGTGTTTAGTTTTCTCAGTTGCTCGATTTTTGCTGTACCTAGTATTCCCGCAGCGATTACTACTGGCACAGCTATAGCTATACCCCACCAAATCTTAGGTTGTTCTTGATTAACTGCCTGTTCAGTTGGCTTTGGCTTTTCAGTCACCCTTGACATAGTATGTTGCCCATTTATCTGAATTGTGCTGATGGAAGTAAAAATAAAAGGGTTTTTAATCAACAGCCAGCTGCTTAGTTAGGACAAACAAAAGTGGTTTAACGCTGGGTATGGCTTAAAATTCATTGTGTGATGAACGTTCAACACAATGGTTTTGTAAAATGGTGTTTTCATAGCGATGTCTGACGACAAGCCGCTTTAAGTCTACGCTCGTTTTTATGCAATACACTTTGACCTTGCTTCTATTACTCTTTCTTAAAAGGCTATCGTTTACACACAAGTATTTTAGAGTTGCAGCTTAACGTAGGGTGGGTTAATTTTAGCTGTTGATACAATGCCATTGTTAGTCGATACAATGCCATTGTTAGTCGATACAATGCCATTGTCAGTCGATACAATGCTATTGCACCTCAAGAGGCTTGTGTGTACACCCTAGCTCCTAAAAGCAGAGAAGCTTTGAGGCTTACTTGCTCCCCAACTCTTGTTGCGTCGGGGCTGTTTTTGTTAGGTGTGTATTGAAATCGAGACAATAACTCTGAGTATTATTGAGACATGAGTGCAATGGGAGTGAACAGAATTCGCAAGCAGTATGAATCTAGTAGTCTGTCCCATTAATTTTGCTAGGTTTGTAGTAAGCACTTTAGTGCTTGAATATTTGAGGACTAAAGTCCTCACTACAAGCGTATTTACTACTAGATGTAGAGACTGGAAGTATCACATCTCTACACAAAATTCCAAAATGGTATGATGCGGTACTTTACTGCTAGATTCACTACGGCTACAGTTAGTCACAAAATTGAAAAGAAAAATCAAAAATAGACTGTTACCTTTGCTGGATACAATCTTGCTACAAAAGTTAGTCTTCCTTAAGTGAATGAATCATTAACTAACTAAAAAATATCTGTCAACTTGAGCATTCTTAACATCAGAGTTTCCTTAACTTTCTGGTCAATGAGTTAGCTGTCTCTAGTTGCTTGCACTTACCAAGACAACAAACCATTTTGTGATATTCGCTTCAAAGACCTGATTATTCTCCCTGTTGCTGTTTTGGGACTCCATTAAACTCTCGTTGAATGAATTCTACATTTATCTGTTACGCGAAAACGTAACAGAACCTACAGATAGGTGAGATGGGGAGATGATTAAGTTGGGAGATCGAATAAAACTGTGGTCATATAATTTTCTGCCCAAACTGGGCCAAAGGCTTTTTCTAGTACGCGGCGGGTTTTATCGTTTTGCTGCTGTTTGGTGCAGTAGTTGTGTTGTCCGGCGAGGTTTTGTGTGACTTGTTCAACAGAAACAGGATGTGAAGCGATCGCTTGGGTGCAATGAATGTCTAAAAATTCTCGCACCCGCGACAGAAACATTGCTTCTTCTTCTGGAGAACCGGGGCGCACAAAGATGCAAAAGTCCGAAAAAATATTTCCCCATTCTGGTAATTCACGGGGTTGGGAAAAGTTAAGCACTTTTAGCTGTGTCAGTGCTGTAGTATAAGATTCTGGTAAGGTGCGCTCTACTTGGATAGGAGAAAGGTCTGCGATCGCTGCACTAATTTGACCTCTACCCCCAACCAAATCGCAACCAAACATCGGTAGGTTGTATTCTGGGCGGGGAAACATGACGCAGTGCAGAATATCCAACATATTTCCGATTTTCGCCAGTTCCAAATGCATTTTCCGAAACTGGGGCGTTTGATAGCAACGGTTTTCAATCGTCAGCTTTTCGCCTTCTAGTCTACCTTCTACGTAACCCAACTCATCAGGCAGATGGTAGGGCGATAGATCCAGGTGCTGATGCCAAGCTGCCTCAATACAATCAGCTAGCTGACGAATTAGGGGATGTTGTTGCTCACGCAGCGAGGGCATAGAAGTAAATGACATAAGCTAGTTGGGAATGCGATCTAATGCTCAGTCTACAACCTGTCGTGCCACACCTGTTGTAGTCTGCAATATAAGCAAACACTTGCACCTAGCCAACGTAAAGTTATACGACAGATACTTTTCAGAAAGATTATTTATTTTGTAGTCTAGGTTACAGAAATAATTTTAGATTAGCCCATTTGTGAAGGCTAATAAAAAGCTATGAAACTAGATTCTCGTAGACCAGATTTTGCTGTACAACCAAGAAGGCACAACCTGGAAGGCTTACAGAGGTTCAGAGCTTCTACTTGGGTAAACCTTTTGCAACTTCCTAACCCCTTTAGTTTTGATGAAGCACTTTTATTGTGTCCGGTTTCAGCAGATGAGTGGCTAGCCTGGATTCCAGATCATGGCGAAGCAATACTCAATATTAGGCAATTTAGTTATTAGTTATTAGTTATTAGTCATTTGTCATGCCAGAAATCTGTGGCATCGTATCCCAATTCCGCGAGCATGTGCCGGAGCAGAGGTAAACTGAGTCCTATTACGTTGGTGTGACAGCCTTCAATTTTTTCGACAAAGAAACTACCAAAACCTTCAATGGCAAAGGCTCCAGCACATTTTAGGGGTTCACCTGTGGCAACATAAGCTTGAATTGCGCGATCGCTCATTTGGGCAAAGTAAACTCTTGTAACTTGAGACTTGACTATAGTGCGGTTTTGAGGTATATCAATTAAGGCATGACCTGTGTACAAATCGCCAAAGTTACCTTGCATTATCTGCCAACGAGCGATCGCTTCAGAAACATCTGCTGGTTTGCCGTAAATTTCACCATTTATAGACAAAACTGAATCACAACCCATAATCAAAGCCGATTCAAACTGCGGGGCTACAGTTTCCGCCTTATATTGGGCAAGAGTTTTGACTAATTCTGCTGGTTCACTTAATTGGATTTGCGACTCATCAAAGTCACTAGCTCGAACTATCGGTTCAATACCAACAGTTTGCAGCAAGCGGTGACGGGCTGGAGAAGCTGAAGCAAGTACAAAAGGTGGAATTTTCATGAGATTTATAAAAAACTTGTTAATTGGTTATGGGGTATTGGGCATTGGTGATTAAATTTCTTGTCTATCCCATTCCCCATTCCCCATTCCCTATTTCCCAATTAATAAACAGAAAAAGAATTTACAACCTCATCAATCATTCGTTTAACTCTCGGCCAACGTTTTTCAGGAATTGAGGCGTTGAGGGTAAAAAGTTTACCACGGCTAACAGCGACGCTGGCGATGTTGTGCCGTTCCTGCTTATTGGGGAGTTTAACCTCATACTCTAAAAGGTAGTATATTTTACCGTCTACTTCTCGCTGTGCAGCATTGACTAATTCAGCCGAACGACCAGATTCAGGAGGCGCAAGAGCAGCTTTTCCTAACTTATATCCTACTTCTGTTGGCGTTCCCAATTCTGGCAGAGTTTTGCCTTCTGGAACTGGGCTAATCACAACAGAAACATTTTCAGACACCTCAATCAAATCGTGGAAAACCACATCTGGGCCGTTAGCAACTTTAACTTGCAGCCAGCCGTTAGGATATAAAAACTGATAGCCATCACTAGTGTCTACAAAGCTTTTGAGTCCAGCCGCAGCCGCTACATCAGAATTACTCAGGCTGAAACTCAACACCAATAGCAAAATTAATACAATTCGTTTCCACATTTATACAGATTCCTTTGGGCTGGAGACAACACCAGGCTTGGATCATTTATCGTTATTATTCTCCCACCAACAGGGACGCTTCGCATGAGCCATTAGATGTTGACAAATACTCTCTGGTGTATCACCTTACTGATGAAGCGGTGTGAAATTATCCCCTTTGCCTCTTTTTCCTTCCATCTTTTTTGGCTGGAAACTTCTTTAGGGTGGACTTCTATATACACGGTAGGATTTAGGAATTTTTGTAAGAGGTATATTTTCTCAAAAATAGCAACAATCATTTCAAATTTGGCAAAAAAAGAGGGATAGCCATTAATTACCCACGAGTAGAAAACAGAACTTTACGGTTATCTTATGGCAAAATATTCTGTGTTTCAACTCCTTAAATACATTAGCCTTTTTCTCATTACCAACTATTTGCTACTTGCTTGTTATACTTGGGCACCGACTGAATTAAAACGCCCCCACTTGAAAGTGGTATTTACATCTTTTGTTGGGGAGTATCCAGGCATCATTGCTCAAAAAAAAGGATTCTTCAAAGCCCAATGGGTAGATGTGGAACTAATTTATAAACGATATACCCAATTAGAAAGAGCAAATTTTAGTGCAGGTAAGTATGATGGCATGACATCTTCTTTGGGAAGTTTTATCATTTTGAGTGCCACAAATCCCGATATACAAGGCGTGGTCATTATAGATAAATCAACAGGAGCAGATGTGGTAGTTGCCCAATCAAAAATTAAAACTGTAGCTGATTTGAAAGGGAAAAAGCTAGGTGCAAATCTAGGCAGTTTTAGCGAAGTTTTCGTGACTGAGATGTTAAAAAATGCCAACTTAACCAGCGATGATGTCAACTTGGTTAAATTAGAGGCTTTAGAAATTCCTCAACACTTGCAAAATAATGTTATTCAAGCCGGACACACTTGGGAACCCCATCTTTCTCAAGCTATAAAATTAGGGGGACATATCCTATTTACCAGCAAACAAACCAGAAAGTATTCAACAAGCAATTCACGATCAGGCGATTCCCCATCTACAGTCTGATATTAAGGATATCGTGACCCTTAGTTTGGGTATTACTTCTATCACACCCACTTGCGACATCAAGCCAGATACACTCATAGCTTCAGCCGATAAAGCCCTCTACAGTGCCAAACAAAAAGGGCGCGATCGCTATTGTATTCATTAAATATATAAGGGGAGGACACAAAAAACCCCGACTTGATAGCCGAGGTGGATGGGAGAATTCCAAATGTCAATGAGATATAGCGATACTAAAATCTGCTTTTCTTAGCTAACACCAGTTAAATATTTAAGTTTGGGCTTTGCTAAGTTATGTAAATAAATATAACAATGTTATTACAAATAGTCAACTAGACTTGACGAAAAAGGCTGATAGCTCTCATAAGAGCTACTTATCAAGGATAGTATGGAATTATTTTTGGAAATGTGGTAAGTCAATTAAGGAAAATAAAACAGGTTACTAGCTAAGATAGTGGGATGAAAATGAGAACTGATCTGCTTGAGCAGTAGAAAAACTGAGTGATTAGCTGCATAAATCAAGATTGTCGGAATTAAGCCAGAGATTTGAGAAGCTAGCTACTAGATCACTAAAGTCTTTACAATTCCTTATGTTGGCTCAAAAAGTATTTCTCGACCTATGACAAATCAAGCTCCTATCCCGGTTATTGTCAACGGTGCTGCTGGTAAAATGGGCCGTGAGGTGATTAAGGCAGTGGCGCAAGCGGCTGACTTAAACCTAGTGGGTGCAATTGACCACAGTTTGGAACATCAAGATAAAGACGCTGGAGAATTGGCGGGTTTAAGCGAACCTCTGGAAGTGCCAATTACCAATCAATTGGAACCGATGTTAGGCTATGTAGCTGGCGACAGACAATCTCCTCCAGGGGTGATTGTAGACTTTACTCATCCCGATTCAGTTTATGACAATATTCGTAGTGCGATCGCTTACGGTATTCGTCCAGTCGTTGGCACTACTGGGTTAAGTCCAGAACAAATTCAAGATTTGGCAGACTTTGCCGACAAAGCTAGCACTGGTTGTCTAATTATTCCTAATTTTTCCATTGGGATGGTGCTTTTACAACAAGCCGCGATCGCAGCCTCAAAATATTTTGACTATGTAGAAATTATCGAACTACATCACAACCAAAAAGCAGATGCTCCCAGTGGTACTGCCATTCAAACGGCGCAGCTACTAGGAGAATTGGGTAAAACTTTTAATCCTGGTCTTGTAGAAGAAACGGAGAAATTACCAGGAGCAAGGGGTAGTATAGCAGATGAAGGGATTAGAATTCATAGCGTGCGCTTGCCAGGATTGATTGCTCATCAGGAAGTTATTTTTGGCGCAGCAGGGCAAATTTATACTTTACGACATGATACGAGCGATCGCGCTTGCTATATGCCAGGAGTCCTACTAGCGATTCGCAAAATCTTAGCGCTAAAGTCGTTAGTATATGGATTAGAAAAAATACTTTAAACACACAATCGGGCATTCATCACTTAGCACTCATGTTAGTACCACTGACTCGCCAGAAATTTGAACAAGTTATCCCCCTAATTGCCACTGGTTTGCAATACAAGTACTATTGGGGGAAGTTTTCAAATTTTTTGCAACGGCTGTTAATTTCTGTAGTTGCCATAGTTGCTATATTGCTTGTGACAGTCGTTTTTAAGCTGGAGTTTGCTTCCATAGTGTTTGTGCTGGGGGTAGTTAGCGCTTTTTTTTGGTTGTGGTATCCAGTGTTTCAAGCAAGTATGCGGAATTTGCAATTCCGTCGTTATAAATATGGCGGCTTTTTTCGTGGTCGAATACTAGATTGGTGGATTACAGACCAATTAATGGGTAAACAAGAAACAGTCAACAGCAAAGGCGAATTGGTGATTGTGGAAAACCGAGAAAAACAAATTAACTTAGAGGTGGGTGATGAAACAGGGTTTACCATTGAGTTCGTAGCACCATTACGTCCTGCCCACAAAGTAATTTCTCGCGGTCAAATTGCCGAAATGGTAGTGCTTTCAAATCGTCCAGATTTGAGCAGTATTGAGCAATTTAGCGATATATACATTCCCAGCCGTGACCTTTGGATTAGCGATTACCCTTATCTGCGGCGCGATTTTTTTAACGAAGTTGGTCGTCGCTTGCGTGAAGACCAACAACAAAAACCGCGTCGTCGGCGGCGTAGAGTAGAGGATTGAAGAAGAAGTGTTCGGGTATTTGAATTACCAGAGAATTGGGTCTAAAGCCCCGTGCTTCACCCAATGCTTTAAAGTAATGAGTAATGAGTGGATGAAAAATGGGTATTTACT